>NZ_CFAFZJ010000002.1:0-257901 GCF_983172305.1 Arcobacter thermotolerans | reverse complement strand
ACTGGCAATATTTTTTGAAGGAAGATTAGATAGTGAACTTAAAATTTAAGTTCTGGTGTGATAGGATTTCTCCTATCAGAATTACTTTGACACGAAATATTTAACGGTCTCCCTATTGGCTATTATCTTTTTCAAACTCATCTTTAATTTTCTTGATAAACTCTTTACTAGACTCATTAAAATTAACTTTCTTAATATCAGTCCATCCTTTTTGAATCATTAATTGAGCAATTAACTTAGCATCTTCATCTGTTATATTTTCAGTTGATAATATTTCTTCAATTCTATCTTCAATCTCAATATTTTTATCTTTACTTGTAAATTTAACATTATCATTTTCTTGAGAGATATAATATCTTGATAAATCAATATCACTTTCAAGATTGTAAATATCTTTGAATATCTTATTTTGGTATGAGTTAAAAAACTTTAGATTTTCAATATTTGATTTTTTACTATAATCTAAACTATTTACAATATTAGCTTTTGCATTGTTTTGTAAGTGAAATAAGATAGTGCTATCATCAAGTCCAATTTGATTAAAATATACTGTGTAGCTTTTATCTTCATAATTAAATTTTAATCCAGTCTTTTTTCTTTTACCTTGAATATTTTGGTTTCTAAATCCTAAATCTTTGTATCCAAAATTTGAAAGTATATCTTTTAGTTCAACTTCATTTTTTGCATATTTTAAAGCTTCTAATATATCATTTTTAACAGCATTGTTAAAAGATAGATATTTATCATCACTTTTTACATTAGATGATGATTTACTTTTGCCTTTCATGTTATCTAATATTAAATCATTTGATGAAATCAAAGGAAAAATATAATCTCTTTGCTTTAGCTCTTCAATTATTGTAGATTGAAAGCCATTTGTATATTTGATGTAATCTCTTGCTAAAAAGTTATCTCTAGTCATAAGCTCTTTTAATTTTACTTTATCTTTATTTGCTATTGCAATTAGAGTTTCATTTGTAATCTCATCAATGGGAATAGGGTATATATCTTTTATATTATTACCTCTAAACTCAAAGTCTAAATTTAATCTATCTAATCTTTTTTTTATATTGTTCATAGCTTTAATATAAAACTGTAAATTACCAGTTGCAGTTGCATAATCATATAAAAGCTCTAAGTTCTTTGTTAAATCATCACCTTTTGAATTAACATAGTTTATTACTTGCTTATCTGTCATCTTTTGAGTGAACCAAGAGAATCTACTACACTTTTCCATTAAACCTTGAAACTTATTTACACTTCTATCTTTCTCTTCATCAAAGTGAAATATTAAGTTGTATTTACTTGCAATATTTGATAAATGCTTTTTTAAATGATAATAGTTTAATCCAGTATGTTTTGTAGAGTTAAATAAAAGGTGAAAATGTGGCTCAATATTATCAAAATCTATATCACTATTAAAAGCTCTATTGTGATAAGCAGCTAAAGTATCACTACTTAATTCAAAGCTCTTATTTGAAAAGTACTCTTTTTTATTTCCATTTTTATCTACATACTCTCTTGTTTTTACTCTAAATGTATATTTTGTGTTGATTATTTCATCAAGCATTAATTTCATTACATTGTTTATTTTATCTTTTGAATTAAATCCATTTGCAATTAATTGGCTTGTATCAATAGAGCATTTAAAATGAGCTTTATGTTTTAAAGGATTATATTCATCAATACTATTATAAATAGTTTCTGCATGGTCTAATATATGTAAATCAACTCTATATGATGATTCATTCTTGCTCATAATACTCCTTTAAAAGAAAGCTTGACGATAGTTAAGCATATAGCTTAGACATTAAAATATTGTAGCAATTTATTGCTTAAATATTTTATGTCATTACCTGATTAAATAAAATCAATAAATATTAAACTAATATATCATTAATAATCAATAAGAATAAATATAAGTTGATTTATATTAAATTAAAATGTATAATATTAAATATTAATGTAATTATATTAAATAAGGATTTATTTTATGGATTTAGAGAAGTTTATTCAAAATAATACACCAAAGAAAAAAATATCAATATTTGATGAGTATGTAGAAGATATAAATAAACTGTTAGAGTTAAATTATTCTCAAAAACAAGTAATAGAATATTTAAAAACAAAATGTAAAAATAAAACAGGATTAACTGAATCAAACCTAAGTAGATATTTAAAAAAGCCAAAAAAACAAAATATAAAAGAAGTTAAGAATATTTATAATAATGAATTAAAAAATATAGTAAAAGATAAAAATGAGAAAAAGCCAATTGATATATTTGCTAATCTGAAAGGAACAAATTCTAACTAAATAATTATTGTTATTAAGAATTTAAATTTAATAATTACAGTACTTTTAATAAAAACTAAGAAAAAGTTATTTATAATATAGAGAATTATTTAATAAATTAGATATTCTAAAATATGTTTATTTATTTAGAAAGGATTTTAAATTAAAAATATTATTAATTGGTTATTTAGTAGACATTCGAGAAAAAAATTTGATTCAGAAATTGAAAAATTTTTATTTAATGTTAGAACAACTGCACATTGTAGGTACAATGCATCAGTTAGATTACAAAAATTGGGTAGATTTTCATTCTTTACGCTTATATTGTTATCTTTAGGACTAGTTTTTATTCCATTAATGCAAAATGCAAATATCAAACTAGAAATAGCAAATAATGTTATTAATATGATGCAAATTTTTCTTGCTGTAGCTGTTCTTGTTTTTTCTATAAGTATATCTACATCGAGATATGAATTAAGAGCTGAAACATTAAGGGAATGTGGTGACAAGTTAAAAGAGCTAATTAGAGAATTATCAAAAGAACAAGAATTTGAAGTGATCGGTAAAGATAAATTAGGAGTATACCAAAAACGTTATACAGATATTACTACAGATAGTGAAAATCATGAATCTATTGATTATAAAAAAGCTATTCTTGATATGAATAATGATTTTATTATAACAGGATTTAAAAGATTGTTTTTAAACATTGAATTATTATCGAATAATTTTATAATACTAATAATACCTATTTTACTAATTAGTTTCGAGATAATATTTATTACAGATATGTTTGGAGTAACAACAGTTTTTACAAAATATTTGCAGTTAAATTAGCTAATAAGTAAAAAATTAAAAATTATAATATAAAATAATAAATAATTATATTATATTAATCAATAAATATACTAAGGCAACAAGATGCATTCAACAATAAGATTTGGAACATTTAAAGAATGTTTTGAAAAGCTTGATATAGGTAATATTTTAAATGAATATTTAAGAGAACAGTTCTATGCTTTCCTTCCAAAATTTTTTAATTACGAAGAAGAAGGTGAAAAATTAAATTTCGATATATTATTTATTAAAGATATAGAAAAAAATCGAAAACTATTACCTTCTTTTATTTTTCAAGAAATTGTAAAACAAAATATAGAAAAATTTAATTTTAAAAAATTTATTAAATCTATTGCACCATTTAGTAGAAATGGTTGGAATTTATTTATTTCAAGAAATGATTCATATATTACTATAGGAGTTTATAAAAATTTAAACGGTAATACTGCAATTGATATTTCAAGTATAATGACAAGTAAAGATTTTTTTCAATTAGAAAGAGTTGATAATTCTAAATTATTATTTTTTAATTCAGATAATAAATTTATCCTGCATATATCAGTAATAGAAGAAGAGTATGAATTTAATAGAAAAGATAATATAAGAAAACTTGTAGAATTTTTTACAAAAGATATAACTAATGAGTACAAAGATAAATTTATAGATAATATTTCTAATATTTTGTCTCTAAATTTTGATAAAATTCATGGTACTGTAATTTGTATTCAGGATAAAGGTATTCCTATAGATTCTTTTCTACAAAAGGGAATAATTTTTGATAAACCAATAAATATTTTTGAAGAGTATTTGAATTTTGTTTCTATTTTTTCTCTGAATGAAAATAATGAAAATATTGAAAATATTGCAGAAAGATACTATAGTTTTGTTGGAATATTAGCTGTAGTTCTTAATATTGATGGTATTACATTGATAAATACAAATGGGGAAATTTTAGGTTACAATATTTTTATAGATAATAAAGATATTGATACATCTACTGTTACAGGTGGAGCCAGAAGAAGAGCAGCTTATTCTTTAGAATTTAGTAAAGTTAAAGGATTAGCAGGAATATATTTTCAATCACATGATGGTGATAATTATTTGAAGGAACTAAGTTATGAGTAATGATTTAATTGTATTAGAAAAACAGCCTTTATGGAAAGCATATGGAGGTGTAACAATTTCAAGTAGTGAGCAGACTAATATTAGTGCTATTTCATCATATATTAAAGTATTAACGAAAAAAGAAACTGATAAGATAGTAGCAGCATTTGATAATAGTATGTTTGATATGGGAGTAGAATATGCTTGGAATAGAGCGATAAAAAAACTTGAGGAAAGACTTGAAATTTTTGGGCTTGAATTCATAGCTGAAATGCTTGGACTAGAATATATAGAAACAATTGATTCTATATCTAATAAAGAGAAAATCAATTTGGCTTTTGAATTAGGAATGATTGATAAAACAGCTAAAATGAAGCTATCTCAAGCAAATGAGAAAATTAATCATTTTATGTCTAATAATTCTGAGGATGAATTGAATTATATTGATTCTCTATCGATTATATTAGATATTACACAATATATATTAGGTAATAATATTGATGTTAGTAGTATAGAATTCAAACAATTTAGAGAAAAATTAAAAACAAATATCTTTTCAACTACAGATAAAGAGGTTGAATTATTACAATCATCTCCTTATTTCTTTATAAAAACAACTATTAGAACAATATTAAATCTAATAAAAAATGCTGATATAACAGAAAAAACAAAGATTTTAAATAATGCAATAATATTTATTAATGCTCTTTGGAGTAAATTATTTATTGAAGATAGAAAAAATATTGGAAGAACTTATGCTCAAGCTATAAATGACGGAGATAAAGATATTTTTAAAACTTTTTCAACTATCTTAGATAACGTACAAGGGTATGATTATGTTCCAGAAACTACTCGTTCTAATGCTTACATAAAGGTTGCTAAGGCTTATATATCAGCTCATTACCAAATGAATAATTTTTATAATGAACCGGCATATGCTACAAAATTAAATAATATGGGAACATTAATTCCTGATTTTGCTCTTGGTGAATGTTTGGAAGCAGTGTTGCTTTCTGTAATAGGAAATTATTATGGAGTATCTACTTTAGCACAAGATAGTAATAAAAAACTATTAAAAAAAGTTACTTATGAGCAATGGAAAGAATTTTTTTCTATCATTATTCTTCAAACTCAAAATATTTTAGAAGATTTAAAAAATGGAAATGATGATATGATTGAAAGATGGTTTAATGTTGTATATGAATTTGTTCCAACGGGTTTTAATATAAAAAATAGTACTGCTAGTAATATATATAAATATTCAATATCAAAAAATACAAAACTTTCAGCAGAGTGTGGTATTGCTCTTGGAAAAATAGTAGGTTAATATATAATAATAAGCTCAAGTAATTATTTGTATCTATTTACTTAGCCATACCATTTCATTTTTTTAGTTTGATTCAATAAATAATAAAATAAAATGTGATGGTATTGGACGAATATCTTTTATTCGTAAGTATATAATAATATCTTATTTTTTTATAAGTCTTTTATTTTTGAAATTTAGTTCTAAAAAAATTTGATTTTTATTTACTATTTCATAACCCCAAATTTATAACTGCTTCTCTTCCACTATCTGGACTTAACTTTGCATATCTTAATGTCATCTTGATATCTCTATGGTTCATCAATTTTTGAATAGTAAAAATTGGAGTTCCATTGATAGCTAAATGACTTGCAAAAGTATGTCTTAATGTATGAATTACAACTTTATTTTTTCTATCCTCTAAATCTATACCAAAATTGAATAAATTATTTAAAATGGTTCTTGCTTTTAGTTCTTGAGTTGTTTTGAATATCTTATCATTTGGCTCCAAATACTTTATTCTAAATTCTAATAAATTATTTAAATCATCAGTTAAAAAAGTTTTATAAGTTGTATTATTTTTAAAATCTTTTAGAGTTAAGAGTTTATTTGATAAATCAACATCTTTTTTACAAATGTTTTGTAAAGTTGCTAATCTTGCACCAGTATTTAAAGCTAATTTAAAAAATAGATAAATTGTTTCATCTTCTTTTGTTCTATCATACAATAATTTTATCTCTTCTTTTGTTAAGAATCTCTCTCTTGTATTATCTACATCAAAAAGATTTATATATTTTGTAAAATCATTTTTAATCAAATCATTTTTGAAACCATATTTTGTAATTGTTTTTAAAATATTCAAAATATCATTGATTGTTTTAGATGCCAATGGCTTATTTGTTCTATTTACATTTTTTAATTTTAAAGTATTTGTAAATTTTAAAATATCTTCACGGGAAATATTTTCAAAATCATAATCTTGAAAGAATGGTAGAATATGATTTTTATAATAAGATCTTATTATTTTGTTAATTGTAGGCTTATCATTGAAGTAGTGATTTGCAATATTTTCTATTGATATTATTATTCTTTTTTTTCTTTGAGCTATTACTGGTGGCTCTTCTCCATTTCTTTGCTTTGTTATAATCTCATTTCTTTTTTGATTACAGTAAGCTTCTCTTATACCCTCACTATATTTTCCAATTTTTAGCTCAATAGTTTTTTTATTTTTATCTTTATATCTTATATAATATACTTTGTCAGCTTTCCCATTTGTAATGCAATCTCTGTAAATTACACCTGTTAAATTCGTTGTATGTCTTGCCATTTTTTTACACCTATATCACACTATAAAATATGTTTATTTGATTTTATATGTTTATTTGGATTTTGTCAATAGTTCAAGAGTGCCTATTTTAAGGTCGTTTATGTATATTGTATTATTTAAGGTTTATTGTAAATTAAATTATATAGAGATTAACTCTCTACATAATTTTTAAGATTTTTACCAACTTTTGGGTGTTTTAATTTTTTAATAGCACTTGATTCAATCTGTCTAACTCTCTCTCTTGTAACAGAAAGTTCTTTTCCAATCTCTTCAAGAGTTCTATCACTAGCATCATCCATAAGACCAAATCTCATTCTTATAACTGCTTGTTCTCTTTCGTTTAATTGTCCAAGAATTTGGTCAATTTGACCTTGTAAATCCTCTTTCATAATGTTATCAATTGGTGTCGGAGCTTTTTCATCTGGTACAAAATCTCCAAATTTACCATCATCATCACTTCCTATTGGAGCTTCTAAAGATACAGGCTCTTTTGTGATTTTTATAACTTGTTTTACTTTATCAACAGGTAATCCAACCTCTTTTGCAATCTCTTCAACATCTGGCTCTTTACCATTTTCTTGAATACCTTTTCTAATAATTTTATTGATTCTATTAATAGTTTCAATCATATGAATAGGAATTCTAATAGTTCTTGCTTGATCTGCAATTGCTCTAGAGATTGCTTGTCTAATCCACCATGTAGCATAAGTAGAGAATTTATAACCTTTTTTATATTCAAACTTATCAACTGCTTTCATAAGACCAATATTTCCTTCTTGAATTAAATCCAAGAAAGCTAATCCTCTATTTGTATATCTTTTTGCAATATATACAACAAGTCTAAGGTTTGATTTTGCCATTCTATCTTTTGAAGTATCAGTGATTTTTTTACCTCTTTTAATCTGCTCTAAAACAGCTTTTAGCTCTTCAGGTGTTAAATCAAAACCATCTTTACTAGCTTCTGCTGTTTGGAAAAGTTTTTTTATCTCCATATATGTTGAAACCATTGTAGCTTCAGGAACCATAGCAGTAATTTGAGCTTTTGATAAATTTATTATATTATCTAGAATCTTTTGGTGATTTTTTTGTAATGTTTCATTAAAAAGTGGTAGTTTGTACTCTAATCTTTTTAATTCACTATCAAAACCAACATCAGATTTTAAAGATGTTTCCATTGCTTTTACTATTTCAGTTATTAATTTTGAAGTAGGTCCTAAATCAAGTAAAGCATCTTTTAATAATCTCTTTTTAAATGCAACTGCTAAATCAAAAGTCATAACATCTACTTCATCATCAGATTTAGGTACTTCTTTTGCTTGAAATTTTAGCCACTCTTTTTTCTGTTTTTCAAGATTTTTAAAAGCTTCTATAATTGTTTGAGCTCTTTTATCTAGTTTTTTTTGTTTTGCACCAGATAATTTTTTCTCATCATCTTCTACATCAGCAGATAAATCATCTTCATAATCTTCAATTTCTTCCTCTTCTTCCTCTTCTTCCTCAGTATCATCATCGAAGTTTTTGAATAGCTCTTTTACTTTTCGCTCTCTATTTACAAGAGGTTCTTTATATTCTAAAATAAAGTCTATTAGATAAGGAACATAACAAATAGCATCAAGAATAATATCCTCTCCCATCTCGATTCTTTTTGATATTTCAATCTCTTCATCTTTTGTTAAAAGTGGGATTTGTCCCATCTCTCTTAAATACATTCTTACAGGGGAATCAGATCTTGACCACTCTAAAAGCTCTTTGTTTTTTAGTAAATCAAACTCATCATCTTCTGCTTCGATTAGTTTTTCTCTTTGCTCTTTTCTTTTTTTAGCCTCTTCATCATTTAGAAGTTTTGCTTGTTCTTGAGAACTTATAACTTTTACATTATATAGCTGAACAAGAGCAAGAATTTTTTTAATTGTTGCACCTGTTGGAGCTTTTGGAAAAATTTTTATAATTTTCTCATAAGTTAATATTGAGTCTTTATACTCTTTGATTAACTGCTCGATAGTTTTATTTATATCTTTAGTACTCATTGTTTTAGGAAATCCTCCTTTTTAAATAGGAGGACATTATACCGAAATTATTTAAAGATATGATTATATTGAACTATGTAGAAGAGTGTTTAAACAAAGTTTACTAAAAGTTAGGATAAAATTTTTACTTAATATTTAATGGTTAATAAAAATAAGGAATTAGGTATGAGTAAAATCACAGGTAAAGTTTGGAATTTTGGTGCAAATATTGATACGGATGTTATTATAGCTGCAAGATATTTAAATAGTTCAGATCCAGAACATTTGGCAAAATATGTTATGGAAGATGCAGATCCTGAGTTTCCAAAGAAACTAAAAAAAGGTGATATTATAGTTGCTGGTGAAAATTTTGGATGTGGTTCTAGTAGAGAGCATGCACCAATTGCTCTAAAAGCTGCTGGTGTTGCTGCTGTTGTAGCTCCTTCTTTTGCTAGAATTTTTTACAGAAATGCTTTTAATATGGGACTTCCTATATTTGAACTTCCAGAATCTTTAGAGATAAAAGAGGGTGAAGAGATTAGTATTGATTTAGATAATGGAGAGATTAGAAATAATACAACTAAAAAAACTTATAAATTTATACCAATTCCTCCATTTATGCAAGAGTTAATCGCAAGTGGTGGATTAATTAATTATGCAATAGATGAAATGAAGGCTAAATAATGAAAAATTACAATATTTCAATAATAAAAGGTGATGGAATAGGTCCTGAAATAGTTGATGAGGCTATAAAAGTTTTAAATGCTGTTGCAAAAAAATGTGATTTTACACTTTCATATAAAGAGTATTTAATGGGTGGAATTGCAATTGATACAACAGGTGTTCCTCTTCCAGAAGAGACAGTTCAAGGTGTTTTAAATTCTGATGCTTGTCTATTTGGTGCAATTGGTGGTGCAAAATGGGATAATCTTCCAAGAGATTTAAGACCAGAAACTGGGCTTTTAAATTTTAGAGAGAAAATGGGTGTTTATGCAAATTTAAGACCAGCTATCGTTTATGATGAACTTTTGAATGCTTCGACTTTAAAGCCTGAAGTTATCAAAGGTTGTGACATTATGGTTGTACGTGAGCTTATTGGTGGTATCTATTTTGGAAAACCAAGAGCTAATGATGGATTTAAAGCATTTAATACAATGGTATATACAAAACCTGAGATAATTAGAATTGGAAAAACTGCTTTTGAACTTGCAATGAAAAGAGATAAAAGAGTTTGTTCTGTTGATAAAGCAAATGTTTTAGAGGTTTCTCAACTTTGGAGAGATACTATGAATGAGCTTTCACTTGAGTATCCAGAGGTTGAATTAACTCATATGTATGTTGATAATGCTGCAATGCAGTTAGTGAGAAATCCAAAACAGTTTGATGTAATTGTAACTGGAAATATTTTTGGAGATATCTTAAGTGATACAGCTTCTATGGTTGTTGGTTCTATTGGACTTTTACCATCAGCTTCAACTGGAGATAAAACTGCAATTTATGAACCAATTCATGGTTCTGCTCCTGATATTGCAGGGCTAGGAATTGCAAATCCAATAGCAACAATTTTAAGTGCTGCTATGATGTTAAAATATACATTAAATGAGCAAAAAGCTAGTGATATGATAGAAAAAGCAATTAAAGATGCTTTAAAAGATGGATATAGAACAAAAGATTTAGCTGCTTTTGATGCAAAAGAAGTTTTAAATTGTGTTGCTATGGGTAATAAAATAGTTGAGTATATAAATAAATAAAGGTTATTAATGAGTGAAAAAAAGTATAGACTTGTAACACGAAGTGATATGGATGGACTTGTTTGTGGTACATTGCTTAAATATCTTGATATTATAGATGAAATTACTTTTGTTCACCCAAAAGATATGCAAGATGGGTTGATTGAGATTACAAATAATGATATAACAACTAATCTTCCTTATGTAGATGGAGTTTATTTAGCATTTGATCATCACTTTAGTGAAACATTAAGAAATGAAAAAAGAGATAATCATATTATAAATCCTAATGCTCCTAGTGCTGCACAGGTTGTTTATGATTATTATGATGGAGATGAAGTTTTCCCTGGATATTTTACATCTATGATGCAAGGCGCAAATAAAGCTGATAGCGCAAATTTTTTATATGAAGATATTTTAAGACCAAGAGCTTGGACACTATTAAGCTTTTTAATGGATAGTAGAACTGGACTTGGAAGATTTAGAAATTTTAGAATATCAAACTATCAATTAATGATGGATTTAATAGACTATTGTGCTAGACATAATATTGATCAAATATTAGAACTACCTGATGTAAAAGAGAGAGTTGATTTATATTTTCAATATGAAGATGAATTTAAAGAACAGCTTAAAAAATGTACAAAAGTTTATAATAACTTAGCAATAATAGATTATAGAGATGAAGAGATTATTTATCCTGGAAATAGATTTATGGTTTATACACTTTTTCCTGAACAAAATATATCTATTCATATCTTCTATGCAAAAGATAAAGATAAAGTAGTATTTAGTACTGGAAAATCTATTACAAATAAAACTTCTAAAACAAATATTGGTGAACTAATGCTTCAATATGGTGGTGGAGGGCATGAAAATGCTGGTGCTTGTCAAATTTATAAAGAAGAATCAGAAAAAGTCCTAAAAGAGTTAATAGAAAAAATCAACCAAGATGGTTGATTGATATTTAAAAAAGAGTTAAAAATATTTTTTTAACTCATCTATAAAAATTTCAAAAGAGGGTAAATCTAAGTTTGCCTCTCTTTGCTTTTTACCCCACATTGGTTCTGGAAAAAAGCTATCTTCTTTAAATCTTGCCATTATATGAAAATGTACATGAGGAACATAGTTTCCAAAAGATGCAATGTTTATCTTATCTGGATTATAATACTCAATCATTTTTTTCTCTATAATATCAAGATATTTCCAAATTTCTTGTTTTGTTTTTTTATCACATTGTGAAAACTCTTTAATATTTTTATTTGTAAAAATCTTTAACCAAGGAATTTCACTATTTTCTATCTCTATATTTATTAAATCGTTTTTAAATAGTTGCATATTTTACTCCCAATATTTATATTCTTGAAAATTATAGCATATTAAACTATCCTTAAGCAATAATTAAATACAATGCAGTTCCATTTTTTCAACCATGAAAGAAGTTTTTATAAAATTAATCAATTAAATTTGTATTTTATAGAGAGTTGGAAGAGTTTTATTTTAGATTTTTCCTGTTGAAAATTGGAAAAAAACACAAACAAAGAAGGACGAGACTTATGAAAGTAAGAGCTTCAGTTAAAAAAATGTGTGATAAATGTAAAGTTATCAAAAGAAGAGGTATCGTAAGAGTAATCTGCGAAAACAAAAAACATAAACAAAGACAAGGATAAGACACATGGCAAGAATCGCGGGTGTTGATTTACCAAATAAAAAAAGAATGGAGTATGCTTTAACATACATCTTTGGAATTGGATTACATAATTCAAGACTAATCTTAAATGCAACTGGAATTGATTACAATAAAAGAGCATTCGAATTAACAGAAGATGAAGCTGCTTTAATTAGAAAAGAGATTCAAGAAAACTACCTAGTAGAAGGGGATCTTAGAAAAAAAGTTGCTATGGATATTAAGTCTTTAATGGATTTAGGTTCATATAGAGGATTAAGACACAGAAAAGGTTTACCTTGTAGAGGGCAAAAGACTAAAACTAATGCAAGAACAAGAAAAGGTAAAAAGAAAACTATTGGTGCAGCAAGTAAATAAGGATAGATAATGGCAAAAAGAAAAGTTACTAGAAAAAAAATTGTAAGAAAAAATATTGCTGACGGTATCGTTCATATAGCTGCAAGTTTTAACAATACAATGGTTACAGTTACAGATAACATGGGAAATGCAATAGCATGGTCAAGTGCTGGAAACTTAGGGTTCAAGGGTTCTAAAAAATCAACTCCATTTGCTGCTCAAGCTGCAGTTGAAGATGCTATGGCAAAAGCAATGGAACATGGAATTAAAAATGTAGGAATTAAAATTCAAGGTCCTGGTTCTGGAAGAGATACTGCTGTTAAATCAGTTGGAGCTATCAGTGGAATTAGAGTTACTTGGTTAAAAGATGTTACACCATTAGCACATAATGGTTGTAGACCTCCTAAAAGAAGAAGAGTGTAAGGAGTAAAATATGGCAAGATATAGAGGACCAGTAGAAAAAATCGAAAGAAGACTTGAAGCAGACCTTGGTTTAAAAGGTGAGAGAAGACTTTCAGGTAAAAGTGCTTTAGAAAAAAGACCATTTGCTCCTGGACAACATGGACAAAGAAGAACTAAGATTTCTGAGTATGGATTACAATTAAGAGAAAAACAAAAAGTTAAATTTATGTATGGTATTTCTGAAAAACAATTCAGTAACTATTTCAAAGAAGCAGTTAGAAGAGAAGGAAATACAGGATCAATTTTAATTACTCTAATTGAGCAAAGATTAGATAATGTTGTTTACAGAATGGGATTTGCTACAACTAGAGCATTTGCTAGACAAATAACAACTCACGGACATATCTTAGTAGATGGTAAAAAAGTTGATATTCCATCATACATAGTAAAACCTGGACAAAAAATTGAGATTAGAGAAAAATCTAAAAATAATCCACAAATTAAAAGAGCTATCGAGCTTACAAATCAAACAGGAATGGTTGATTGGGTAAATGTGGATAAAGATAAAGTATTTGGAATTTTCACAAGAATACCTGCTAGAGAAGAGATAGTTATTCCAGTTGAAGAGAGATTAATTGTTGAGTTATACTCTAAATAAAAAATAAAAAGGTAGCCAATGAAAAAGTTTGCAGAAACTCCGTTTTTACCAACTGAAGTTGAAATTGAGGCTATTAGTGCTAATGAAGCTAAAATTACAGCTTATCCATTTGAAGATGGATTTGCTATAACTTTAGCTCATCCGTTAAGAAGATTACTTTTAAGTTCATCTGTTGGTTATGCACCAATTGCTGTTAAAATTGAAAGCGTTACTCATGAGTTTGACTCATTAAGAGGAATGCTTGAAGATGTTGCTATGTTTGTTATAAATCTTAAAAACATGAGATTTAAAATAAATGGTGATAAAAATCAGGTTTCTGTTGAGTACTCTTTTAACGGACCTAGAGATATTAAAGGTGAAGATTTAATTAACTCTGAAGTTGATGTTGTATCAACAGATGAACATTTAGCAACTATAAATAGTGATTGTAATTTAACTTTTACAGTTATTATTCAAAAAGGTATTGGATATATGCCATCTGAAGATATTAGAGATATCGTTGGGCCAGATTTTATACCAATTGATGCTTTTTTTACACCAGTTAGAAAAGTTGTTTATAGTATTGAAAAAATGTTGGTTGAAGATAATCCAAACTTTGAAAAAGCTGTATTTAATGTAATCACAAATGGACAAATTAGTCCAATTACTGCATTTAAAGAGGCTGTTAGTGTTATGTATTCACAAATGTCAGTATTTAATAAAGTTTTTGATTTATCAGAAGTATCAATTAATGATACAAGTGATGATAATGTTGAGCTTAAAGATTTAGTTGTAAAAATTGAAGATTTAAACTTGACTGCTAGAAGCTACAATGCTTTAGATAGAAATGGAATTAAATATTTAGGTGAGTTAGTACTTATGAGTGAAGTTGAAGTTAAAAATATCAAAAACCTTGGAACAAAATCTTATAATGAAATAGCTGAAAAGTTAGAGTCATTAGGTTATCCAGTTGAAAATACACTTCCAGAAAATATTGCTTCTTCTTTAAGAAGAAAATTAGAGCAATTAAAAGCATAAATTAAGGGTTTAATATGAGACATAAGCACGGTTATAGAAAGTTAAATAGAACTTCTGCTCATAGAAAAGCATTGTTAAAAAATTTAGCAATTGCAATTATTGAGAGAGAAAAAATTGAAACAACTGTTCCAAAAGCAAAAGAATTAAAAAGATTTATTGAGAAATTAGTAACATCTGCTAGAAATGCTGATTTAAATACACATAGATATGTATTTGCTGCATTACAAAGCAAAGAAGCTACTAAAAAACTAATAAATGAAATAGCACCAAAATACGAAGGTAGAAATGGTGGATATACATCTATTATTAAAACAAGAATCAGAAAAGGTGATGCTACTCCAATGGCATTTATCTCTTTCATCTAATTTTTAGGGGATAGTTTCCTATCCCTTTTTTTATTAAAAAAACTCTATTTTCTAAAAAAATAACCTTTCCAAAATCCACTTACACTTTTTTTAAACAAAATTTAGATAAAATCAGGCGTTTATTATACCTAGAAATCTTAGGAGAACCGATTTATGACTTTAAAAGAAGCACTCAAATTAAGTAGTGAAGATATAGAAAAATTAAAAGATGATTTAAAAATAAAGATTAAAAATAGTAATGTAGGCGCTTATATTGAACAATTAGAGAATAAAGATATTTATAGTTATGGAAATGGAATTCCAATAGCTATTAAAAACAATATAAATGTTAAAAATTGGGAACTTACTTGTTCAAGTAACATTTTAAAAGGTTATATTTCACCTTTTAATGCAACTGTTATTGAAAAATTAGAAAGTTCAGGATTAAGTCCTTTTGGACTTACAAATATGGATGAGTTTGCAATGGGAAGTTCTACAGAGAGTTCAGCTCATGGAAAAACTTTAAATCCTATTGATAATTCAAGAATTCCAGGAGGAAGTAGTGGTGGTAGTGCTGCAGCTGTTGCAGCTGGAATTGCTATTGCTGCACTTGGAACAGATACAGGTGGTAGTATTAGACAACCTGCAGCTTATTGTGGTGTTGTTGGAATGAAACCAACTTATGGAAGAGTTTCAAGATATGGAATCGCTGCTTACTCATCATCTCTTGATCAATGTGGACCAATTACTCAAAATGTAGAAGATGCAGCAATTTTATATGACATAATAGCAGGACATGATGAAAAAGATTCTACTAGTGCAAATATTGATTATAAAAAAGTTACTCCAAATTTAGATATTAATAAAAAATTTACAATTACAGTTATTGATAATTTTGTTGAGCAAGCTTCTAGTGAAATACAAACAGCATTTAATAATACTGTTGAACTTTTAAAAGAGCAGGGACACAAAATTGTTCATGCAAATATGATAGATACAAATAAAATAATTTCAACATATTATATTATCTCTGCAGCAGAAGCAAGTGCAAACTTAGCTAGGTTTGATGGAGTACGATATGGTTATAGAGCAGATAGTACAAGCTTAAAAGATATGTATTTTGATACAAAAACTCAAGGTTTTGGATATGAAGTTAAAAAAAGATTGATGGTTGGATCTTTTGTTTTAAGTTCTGGATATTATGATGCTTATTATATAAAAGCTCAAAAAGTTAGAAGCCTTATAAAAGCGGAATTTGATAAAATTTTTGAAAATTCTGATTTAATTTTAGCTCCAGTTGCTCCAACTACTGCTCCAAAATTTGGATCATATTCAAATGCTTTGGAGATGTATTTGGCGGATTTATATACAATTGGTGTAAATTTAGCAGGTCTTCCAGCTATTAGTTTACCAGTTGCAAAAGATAGCGAAGGACTTCCAATAGGACTTCAATTAATTGCAAATAGTTATGAAGAACAAACTTTATTTGATGGTGCTTTATCTATGGAGAAAGCTGTAAAATATACAAAATAATAAAATATAATTAGGATATAAAGATGAGAATTAGAAAAAGAGCTTTAACTTTTGAAGATGTGTTACTTGTTCCTGCAAAATCAGCAGTTTTACCAAAAGAGGTTTGTACAAAAACAAAATTAACTAAAAATATTGAATTAAATGTTCCTTTTGTAAGTGCTGCAATGGATACAGTTACAGAGTATCAAGCTGCAATTGCAATGGCAAGACTTGGTGGAATTGGAATAATTCATAAAAATATGGATATTGAAGCACAAGTTTTACAGTGTCAAAAAGTGAAAAAATCTGAGTCAGGAATGATAATTGACCCAATTACAATAAAACCAGAGCAAACTTTACAAGATGCTGAAGATATTATGGCTACATATAAAATATCTGGAGTTCCTGTTGTTGATGAAAATGGTATTTTAGTTGGTATTTTAACAAATAGAGATATGAGATTTACAAAAGATTATAGATTTAAAGTTTATGAAAAAATGACAAAAATGCCATTAGTTACAGCAGTAGAAGGTACAACACTAGAGCAAGCTGCTGAAATTATGCATCAAAATAAAATAGAAAAACTACCAATTGTAAATAAAGATAACAAATTAATTGGTCTTATTACAATAAAAGATATAAATAAAAAGATAGAGTATCCAAATGCATGTAAAGATGAGTTTGGAAGACTTAGAGTTGGAGCTGCTATTGGTGTTAATCAACTAGATCGTGCTAGAGCTTTAGTTGCAGTTGGAGTTGATGTTTTAGTTTTAGACTCTGCACATGGTCATTCAAAAGGTATTTTAGATACTGTAAAAGCTATAAAAGCTGAGTTAAAAGTTGAGTTAATAGCTGGAAATGTTGCAACTGCTGAAGCAACAAGGGATTTAATTGCAGCTGGTGCTGATGGTGTTAAAGTTGGAATTGGACCTGGAAGTATTTGTACAACAAGAATTGTTGCAGGAGTTGGTGTTCCTCAAATGAGTGCTATTGATGAGTGTGCTATTGAAGCTAAAAAAACTGAAACACCAATAATTGCAGATGGTGGGATTAAATATTCAGGTGATGTTGCAAAAGCATTAGCAGTAGGTGCTAGTTGTGTTATGATGGGAAGTGCATTAGCAGGAACGGATGAGTGTCCAGGTGAAGTAATTCTTTATCAAGGAAGAAAATTCAAATCTTACAGAGGAATGGGAAGTATTGGTGCTATGACAAAAGGAAGTACTGATAGATATTTCCAAGAAGGAACTGCAGCTGATAAACTAGTACCTGAAGGAATTGAAGGAAGAGTTGCTTATAGAGGAACTATTGCTGATATTATTCATCAAATGGTTGGTGGTTTGAGAAGTTCTATGGGGTATTTAGGAAGCAAAGATATCGCAACTTTCCAAGATACAGCAGAATTTGTTGAAATTACAAGTGCAGGACTTAGAGAGTCTCATGTTCATGATGTAACAATTACAAATGAAGCACCAAATTATCACGTATAAAAGATGATAAAAAACGGATATTATTCCGTTTTTTATTATAAGAATTTAAAACCTTTTGAATAAATTTTGAATTAGTCTATATTTTTGAATACATTTCATCTTCTGTTAAAATTTCAATTCCAAGCTCTATAGCTTTATCATATTTACTTCCAGCATCTTCACCATAAATTAAAAAATCTGTTTTTTTAGATACACTAGAACTTACTTTTGCTCCTAAATCTTCTAAAAATAGTTTTATTTCATCTCTACTTTTGCTCATTGTTCCAGTTATAACTACCGTTTTATTTTTAAATGGATTATCTTTTGCTTCTTCTTTTATAGTTACTTTTGGTTTTAAAATATCAAAAAGTTTTAAAACAAATTGACGATTTACTCTAAAAAATTCTAAAAAAGAGTTTGCCATTTGTTCACCAATTCCATCTATACTTATAAGATCTTCAAATGAAACATCTACTAAATCTAAACCAAATTTACTACAAATAGATTTTGAAGCAACTTCCCCAATATGTTCTATTCCCAAAGCAGTAAGAACTCTATATAGTTCACTATTTTTAGAATTTTCTATAGCATTTAATAGATTATTTATTTTCTTTTCTTTAAATCCTTCAAGGTTTTTTAAATCCTCATATTTTAAAGAGTACAAGTCTAAAATATCAAAAATCTTTTTTTCATTTACTAAAAGTTCTACAATTTTATCTCCTAATCCATCTATATTTAAGCAGTTTTTACTAGCAAAATAGATTATAGAGTTTACTACTCTTGATGGACAGTCAAGATTTTGACATTTAATCATAATATCTTCTATTAAAAGTTCACTAGAACAATCAGGGCAAATAGTTGGTTTTAAAATCTCTTTTTCATTTCCATCTCTTCTATCTTTTAAAACTTTTGTAATTTTTGGGATTACATCTCCACTTCTTATTATTATTATCTCATCACCAATTTTTAAATCAAGTCTTTGTATCTCATCAAAATTATGTAAAGTAGCACGTTCTACATTTGCACCTTCAATTAAAACTGGTTCAACTATTGCAACAGGAGTTACAACACCTGTTCTTCCAACTTGTAAAATAATATCTTTTAATTTTGTAGTTTTTTCTACTGCTGGAAATTTATATGCACAAGACCATCTTGGAAATTTTTGAGTAAAACCTAAATCTTGTTGAGTCGTAATATCATCTATTTTTATAACCATTCCATCTAAAAGCATAGGAAAAGTATCTCTTTTTTTTATCATATTTTCATATAATTTTTTTATATCATCTATATTTTTTACTAAGGTTTGCATAGGAGTTTTTACAAATCCTAAAGAGAATATGTAATCCATCATAGCAGATGTTTTTTCAAAATTTAAACTATTTTGACCAACTCCCCAAGCATTAAAAAAGAGCTTTCTTTTTGAAGTAATAGAAGAATCAAGTTGTCTTAAACTTCCAGCTGCTGCATTCCTTGGATTTGCAAAAGTTGATTCACTGTTTTTTAATCTTTCAATATTTATAGCTTCAAAATCACTTTTTTTAATTACAACTTCACCTCTTATTTCAATAAGAGATTTTTCCGCAATTTCTAAAGGTATAGATTGTATCGTCATAGCATTTTGTGTAACATCTTCTCCTATTTCTCCATCACCTCTAGTAATAGCTTGTTTTAATATACCATTCTCATAAATAAGATTTAAAGAGGCTCCATCAAACTTTGGCTGACAAAAGAACTCTAAATTGTCACCAACTTTAGAAGCTCTTTTTATCCAATCTTCAAGCTCTTTGTCATTAAAAACATCTTCTTGTGACCACATACGGCTTAAATGATTTGCTTTTTTAAATCCTTTTAAAATAGCTCCACCAACTCTTCTGTTTGGTGAATTTGGATTTATTAAATTTTTGTTATTATTTTCAAATTCTAAACACGCTCTTGCTAATTTATCATACTCTTCATCACTTGCTATTGGCTCATCATCAACATAATATGCTTTTGCCCAAGATATTAATTTTTCTATATTTTTTTCATACTCTTCTTTTGTCATATTTTATCTTCTCTATAAATTTTTGAGTAATATTGTATCATTTTTTACTAAGCAATATCTAAAACTATATTATTTGTTATAGTTTAATTATTTAATTATGTTATATTTAATTATCATTAAAATATAAAGAGGGAGATATGATGGAAGGGTTAAATTTTACGATTGCAAAAAAAATGATGCTGTTTGCTGTCGTTATTTTTGTTACAATTCTTATTACAGGGCTTTTGAAGTTTAATAATCTTTTAAACACAGAAAAGAACTTTAATATATTCAAAGATAGGGCAGTTGCTGGTAAATTTTATGTTTTGGAAGTTGAAAAAGAGTTAAACTTTGTGGCTAGAAATTCAAGAGATATTATGCTTGGAAATTCTTATGATAATAATATAAAAAATTTAGAAAAAAGTAGAGAAAATATCATAAAATCTTTCGATGGTTTACTTCAAACTTCTCAAAATGAAGCTGAAAAAAATGTTGTTTTGGAAGTAAAAAAAACAGTTCTTGATTTTATAGAAGATGGATATAAAAAGATGAAATCTCTACAAACTGTTGAGAGAACTCCAGAAGTTTTAGCAGCAATGTATCAAGCCTATAAAAAAGATGCAACACCACTTGCAAATAAAAGTAGAGAAAATTTCTCTAAGCTTATAAAAGAGAAAGAAGAAGACTACACACTTCAATCAGAACTTTATAACAATCAGATGAAAGCTTTGAAAAATATTATAATTATTGAATCTTTAGTTCTTGTTTTAATAGTTATTTTGTCTTTATTACTTCTTTCAAGAGATATAATTCAATCGTTAAATAAGTTTAAAAAAGGACTTACATCATTTTTTGACTTTATGAATAAACATAACTCTAAAGTTGAGTATATAGATATTAAAAATAGCGATGAATTCGGAGCTATGGCAAAAGTAGTAAATGATAATATAAAAATTATAGAAAATAGAACTTTAGAAGATAAAAAACTTATAGATGATGTTTTTGTTGTTGTAAATAGAGTAAAGCATGGATATTATAGTCAATTGATTAAAGAAGATACATCAGATGAGATTTTATCTACTTTAAAAAATAGTATAAACGATATGATAAGTTCTACAAAACAAAACTTTATACAAGTAAACAATATTTTGGAAGAGTATGTAAAATATAACTATAGAGAAGAGTTAAAGCTAGATGGAATTGAAAAAGGTGGTGTTTTTGAAGCTTTAATCAATAACATAAATCAACTAAGAAGCGCTATTAATGATATGCTTAAAAAAGATAAGCTAAATGGTCTTATTTTGGATAAATCTTCAAATGAGTTGTTAATAAATGTTGATAAATTAAATAATAGCTCAAATGATGCAGCAGCAAGACTAGAGGAGACAGCAGCTGCTTTAGAAGAGGTTACAAGTAGTATTGTAAACTCTAATAATAAAATAAGTGAAATGTCAAATATTGCAAAAGATGTTACAAATGCAGCATCTTTGGGACAAGATTTGGCAAACAAAACTGCTTTATCTATGGATGAGATAAATACTCAAGTAAATCTTGTAAATGAAGCTATAAGCGTAATTGACCAAATAGCATTTCAAACAAATATTCTTTCATTAAATGCAGCAGTTGAAGCAGCAACTGCTGGAGAAGCTGGAAAAGGATTTGCAGTTGTTGCTCAAGAGGTACGAAATCTTGCAAGTAGAAGTGCAGAAGCCGCAAAAGAGATTAAAAATATAGTTGAAAGTGCTACATCAAAAGCAAATGATGGAAAACAAATAGCAAGTAGTATGATAGAAGGTTATAAAGGATTAAATAGCTCTATAAATCAAACTATTTCTTTAATACAAGATATAACAAGCTCTTCAAAAGAGCAGCAAAGAGGAGTTGAGCAGATAAATGATGCTGTTTCATCTTTAGACAAACAAACTCAAGAGAATGCAAATATTGCTAGAGTTGCTAGTGATATTGCAGGAGAAGCTTCTTCTATGGCTAAAAAAATACTTGAAAATGCGAATTCAAAAGAGTTTTCTGGTAAAAATAGTGTTGAAGATGATTTTGAAAAAATGTTTAAAAATAGTAAAAAAGATATTTCCTTAACTCTAAATAGTAATGAAAATAAAGTAGAAAAAATAGAAAATAAAAAAGTAGAAGATACAAAAACAAATGCAGATGAGTGGGAGAGTTTCTAAACTCCCCCGCTTTTATTTAATAATATGTCCAACAAATTTTGACATATTATTTAATATCTTTCCACCTCTTCTAAATCCTAATGCACAAGCTTCATAAGAATAGAAAACTCCAGCTTGATAATATTCACCATTTTCATCTTTTGGAAACTCTACGTACTCTTGATAAATTGGTTTATGACCTTCATAATCACCATTAGTTTCTATATCAGTTGAACCATCTAGATTTATAATTTTTACATTTGCACCCTCTCTTCCAAAGGCTCTTTTTTCTACATATTTTTTACCTTTTAGTGGCTCAAAAGATGTTTCAAGCAGAAGTGGATGATTTGGATATAAATCCCATAAAATCTTCATAAATACTTTTGATTGGAAGATTAATGTATAAGCAGGATTAAAGATAATCGCTTTTTTTTCTTTTATTATTTCAGTTAAAAGTAAAGCTAAATCACTCTCTTCAATTCCAATATTTTCCCAAGGAATTAGTTTAAACCAAAACTCAAAAAGCTCATCATTTTTGAAAATACCATCATCGCTGAATGATACATTTTCAATGAATTCAAAATCAGTATTAAATCCAGCTTCTTGTGCAATATGTTCTAAAAGTTTTGTAGTATTTATATCTTCACTTGAAGTTGAAATACTAGAAAATAGTATTTTCCAACCAAGTTGTGAGTAGTATTCATCAAATTTTTCTATATCACTATTTAGTGTTATTATTCTTTTGAAATTATCTTTTAAAGCATCATAAAGATTATTAAACTGAGCTGCTTCATCTAAACCATTTTGTTTTAGCATTGCCCACTGAATAATTGCAGTTTCAAAAACTGAAGTTGGTGTATCTGCATTAAATTCAATTAATTTAATTGGTTTACCGTTCACACCACCAGCTAAATCAAATCTTGAATATAAATGCCAATGAACATCATTTTCCCAAGACTCTTTTACAAGTTCTACTAGGTTAAAAGGTATATTTAGTTCATGAAAGAGTTCATTATCTATTACAAATTGAGCAGTTTCAGTCACCATATCATAAAGTTCATTTGTTGCCTCATAATAAGCATTTGCTTCATCTTCTGATATTACTACTAGTTTATCACAAATATATGAACTATCATCACTATCTGTGTGCCAAGTAAATCCAATACTTTCTAAATATTCAGGTGTTAGTGCTTCTATTTTTTCTAATTTCATATCAACCTCCTGTACTTTGAGTTGTAGATTTTGTACTATTATTGTTTTGGCTTGAATTTTGATTATTGCCACCAAAAAAACCACTTTGTTTTGTAGCTCCAGCTGTACTTGATGGTTTATTAAATGAACTTTGAGATTTACTATAAGTTTGTGGAGATTTGTATTGAGCTGCTTTTTGGTTTTGGAAATTTTGGTTATTAAATAGTTTGTTTCCAAGCCAAGAACCTATCATTGCTCCTGCTATTGAAGATAATAATACTCCACCAAGCCCCATTCCTCCACTACTCATTTCTGGGTTTGTAAGAGGTGATGTTCCCGCATCTATTTTTGCCTCTTCTTCTTTAACAAGTTTATCAATCTCTTCTTGTGATAAGATTCTTTCAGTTCCATCTGGATTTCTAAGAACTATTGTAGTTTTTGCAGCTGGAAACTCATCTGCAATTTTATAGCTTCCATCAAGAGCTTTTTCAACTATAACAAAAGCACCTTCTTGTTGGCTTGCATTTGTAAAAGTTCCATTTGACTGATTATTTTGGTTTGAGTTATCATTGCAAGCATTTAATCCTAAAATCAAAAATGTAGCAAGACCACCTTTTTTTGCCAACTCTTTTAATGTTTTAATATTCTTATTTTGCATATTTATCCTCTCTTTGTTGTTTTTCTAAATTTACTCTTATTTGGTTTTTTATTTTTTGTTTTATCTTTACTTTCTCTTTGTTTTGAATCAAATTTTTTATCTTTTATAGATTTTTTTTCTCTTATTTTTGTTCTTGGTTTTTTCTCTTTTGTAGCAAATCCTTCAAGCTCAACTCTAGGAATTTTAAGTATTAACTCTTTTTCTATTTCAGCCATAAGTTTATAATCTTTTACACTTAAAAGTGTTATAGCAACTCCATCATTTCCAGCCCTTGCAGTTCTTCCAACTCTATGAGTAAAATCATTTATTGTTTCAGGTAGAGCAAAATTTATTACACAAGGAAGATTTTCTATATCAATTCCACGTGCTGCAATATCTGTACAAACTAAAACTCTAAGTTCTTTTTCTTTAAATTTTCTCAAAGCCAATGCTCTTGAACTTTGTCTTATATCGCCGTGGATACAAGATGCTTTTAAACCATCAAGATTTAGATTTTCTACTAAATCATCAGCTTCTAATTTTCTATTTACAAAAACCAATACTTGAGATATATTTCTTGAACCTATTAAATATGATAAAAGTTCACTTTTTTTATCTTCATCTACAAGAACTATTTGATGTTCTATTTTTTCAACATGATCTCTTTGATTTGTCACTTCAATTACAACAGGATCTGTTAAAAACTCTTTCGCAAGTTTTTTTACTGTTGAATTTATAGTTGCACTAAACATTGAAATTTGTCTATTTTTTCCAATATGTGGCAAAATTTGTTCAACTTCTTCTAAAAATCCCATATCAAGCATTGTATCAAGCTCATCAATTACAACTCTTTGCACACTTGAAAGATTTATAGTGTTGTTTTTTATATGTTCAAGTAATCTTCCTGTTGTAGCAACAGCAATATCAACTCCAGCATTTAACTTTTTTTCTTGGTCTTTTATTGAAATTCCACCAAAAATAGCAACTTTTTTAATATCAATATATTTTGAATAATCATCAATTGCATTTGCTATTTGTTTTGCTAATTCTCTTGTTGGAACTAATATTAAAGCTCTTAAAACACTATTTTGTTTTTTTTCATTTGTTTTTTCGCTATTTTTTTCTTTTATTAAATCTTCTAAAATAGGAAGTAAAAATGCACAACTTTTTCCTGTTCCACTTTTTGCAACTCCTATAATATCTCTTTTTCCTAAGGCAATAGGAATAGCTTTTTCTTGAATAGCAGTTGGGTTAGTATATCCCAAATCATCTATGGCTTTTAAAATGTTTTCATTTAGTTTTAAGTTTTGAAAAGTTTTTATAAAAAATCCTTTGTTAAAAATGTTAGATATATTGTAGCAAAGTTGAAATTAGATTTAAGTTTAGTTGATATTTTTTTACTAAATTTAATAATAATTTATATTTTGAAAAATTATTTATATCTATAAATTCTTTAAAAATAGAATAGTAAATGTTATATTTTTATAAAATAATATTTTTGGATATTTTAAGTAAAAAAACAACCTATTTTTGCTAGAATTCCAGCTTACTTACAAATAAAAAGAGTTTAGGGGAGATAGTAATGAATGTTAAAAAAGTTATTTTAAGTATGGTTACAGCTACTTGCTTATTTTCTATAAATGCAAATGCTTTAACTTTAAAAGAGACTTTAAATGAAGTTTTAGAGACAAATCCAGTAGTTCAAGAGAGGCTTAAAAACTTAAATGAAACTAGGGAAGATTTAAATATTGCAAAATCTGAATGGCTACCATCTTTAGATTATAGAGGAACTATAGGAAGAAATAATAGTGGAGATTTAAAAGATAGTGGAAATTCTAGCTTCAATCATACTGTAAGAGATAGTTCATACTCTCACTATACAAACTCATTAAAGCTTACACAAAATATTTTCAATGGTTTTAGTACAACAGAAAAGATAAATTATCAAGAAGCTAGAGTTTTTGGAGCTGCTTATCACTATTTAGAAAATGCAAATGATATAGCATTTAATATGACACAAGCTTATATTGACCTTTTAAGAAGTTATCAACTATTGCAAAATGCAAAAGATAATGTTGTAATAAACAAAAAAATCTATGAAGATGTACAATCACTTTATGATCAAGGACTTACAACAAAATCAGAGATGACAAAAATATATGCATCTTTATCTTTGGCAAATTCAAATTTGGTTGTTCAACAAAACAATACTATGGATAAAGAGTTTAAATTTAAAAGACTTTATGGAAGAAGCGTAAATGTAGGAACACTAGAGGTTCCAAAACTTGACCTTGCAATGCCAGAGAGTAAACAAAGAGCTACTATGATAGCAATACAAAATAATCCTTCAATGATTGTAAGTAGTTATAATATTAAAGGTGCACAAGCACTTTATAGAGAGAAAAAAAGTAAATTTATGCCTAGTGTTGATATAGAAGCTGAACAAATGTTTAATGACTATACAAAAGATAATGGCTTTGATAGTGCTGATGATAGACAAAGAATATATGCTGTTTTAAATTGGAATTTATTTAAAGGTGGAGCTCATAGTGCTGATTTACAAAAAAGTAGAAGTACAATAAATAAAGAGCTTGAGCTTCAAAGAGATTTAAAAAGACAAACTATAGAAGGTCTAGAACTTTCATGGAGTGCTTATGAGATGCTTGGAAAACAGCTAACTGAATTATATAAATATTATGAGTATTCAGAAGAGACACTTTCAAGCTATCAAAGTGAATATGAGATGGGAAGAAGAACACTTCTTGACCTTTTATCTGCTCAAAATGACTTGATAAGCTCTAAGGCACAAATTATAAATGCACAAATGGATAGACTTTTTGCACAATATAGAATTTTAGATGCTATGGGAATGCTTGTTAGTTCAGTTTTAGATGATAAAGATTATGCAAAAATTATAAAAACAACTACAAATCCACTTGATTTGGCAAAAGATGAAATACCAGTACTATTAGATGTTGATAATGACAAAGTTGTAGATCATCTTGATATTTGTGATAACTCTGTTGTAGGAAACAATGATATTGGTGCTGATGGTTGTAACAAAGAGGAAAAAGATAGCGACTTTGATGGAATTCCTGATAGTAAAGATAAGTGTCCTGATACTCCATTTGGTGCAGTTGTTGGTGTAGATGGTTGTCCTATTGGAGTTGAGAATAAATTTAATATGACAAGTGGTGAGTATATAAGTAGTGTTTTAGCTTATGATGAAAATAGTCCGAAAAAAGAGAGTAAAAAAGGGCTATATGATTATGAGTTTAATGTTGCTGCAAATAAAAATATTGAATCAACTTCTATGGATAAACATCTAATGTACGACGATTTTGCTATGATAAAAAGATTTGATTTTGTAAATATGAATAACAAAGATGAATCAAAAATAGATGAAATGGCAAAAAATCTTAAAGAGTATAACGGTACAAATGCAGTTGTAACTCTAATAGGAAATACAAGAGCTACAAAAAACAAAGAGGCAAGTTTTGATAAAGGTTTAGAGTATGCAAACTCACTTAAAGCAGAACTTGTAAAAAAAGGTGTAGATGAGAAAATAATAGTTACACAATCAAGAGCAGATTTAGATAAAACATATACACAAACAGTTAGAAGCGATGCAAGTTTAAATGATGTTGTTGTAGCAGCTTTATATGTTCCAAAATCTTCAATTACAAATAACGATAGTGATGGTGATGGAGTTATAAATGAACTTGATGAGTGTCCAAATACTCCAAGTGGTCAAATGGTAAATGAAAAAGGTTGTGCAAATAGTATTAATCTTCAAGTATTATTTGAAAACGATAGTGATAAAGTAATAGGAAGTAGTTTAGAAAAAGTTAAAGCTTTTGCTAATTATTTATTAGAAAACAAGGATTTTGAAGCTAATATTACGGGTCATGCAAGTCAAAGTTCAAATGAAATCAATAAAAACAGTTACAAAAATAGTGCTAAATATAATTTAGAACTATCTTTAAAAAGAGCAGAAGCTATTAAAAATATTTTAGTTCAAAATGGTGTTCCATCTTCAAGAATAACGTCTACAGGAAAAGGTTTTGAAGAACCAATCATGAGTAATGATACAGAAGAGGGAAGAGCTACAAATAGAAGAATAGAGGCTGTGCTAATAAAAAAATAAAAATTAGGACACAAGTTAATGGTAAATAAAAGTTTACGCAAAAATGATACTTTGTTGGACTCTTTAGTTCTTTATACTAGGCTTTTTCATAAGTCATTTTCTGCTGAATCTTTGCTTCAGGGATTACCTCTTGGTAATAATGAAGCAGATCAGCTTCTATTTTCTAAAAATAGTTCTAAATCTATGTTTAGTAGAGCAGCAGCAAGAGCTGGTCTTAAAACAACTATTGTTGAAAAACCAATTAAAGATATTTTAAATATACAACTTCCTGTAATACTACTTTTATCAAATGAAAATAGTTGTATTTTGGACTCTTTTAATGAAGATAGAACAAAAGCAAAGATTATTTTTGCTGGAATTGATGATCCTCTTGAAGAGTGGGTTGAGGTGCAAAAGCTTGAAGATGAATATTTAGGTTATGCTTTTATGCTCAAAAAAGTTTATGAATATGAGCATGATAATGGTAAAAAGACTTTAGCAATTAATAATCAAAAACATTGGTTTTGGAGTACTTTAGGAGTTTCAAAAAAGATTTATATTGATTGTATAATAGCTTCGATTTTAATAAACCTTTTTGTACTTGCAACTCCACTTTTTACTATGAATGTTTATGATAGGGTTATTCCAAATAATGCACAAGAGACACTTCTTGTTTTTACTATTGGTATTGTTGTTGTATTTATTCTTGATGCCATTTTAAAGTTTATTAGAACCTATTTTCTAGAAATGGCTGGGAAAAAGAGTGATATTATAATGTCTTCAATTATTTTTGAAAAAGTTTTGGATATGAAGTTAAGTGAACACCCAAAATCTGTTGGGAGTTTTGCAAATAATCTTAAGAGCTTTGATAGTATAAGAGGTTTTTTAACAAGTTCTACTTTGACTGTATTAATTGATTTTCCATTTGCTATTTTATTTTTAATAGTAATTGGATATTTAGGTGGTTTTTTGGTGATAGTTCCAATTTTTATTATCACGTTAATCATAATTTATGCAAAAATAATAAAAGACCCACTTAAAAAAAGTATTGAAGCAACTTATGAAGCAAGTGCAAAGAAAAATGGTATTTTAATAGAGAGCTTAAATAATATTGAAACAATAAAAGCTCAAGGAATGGCTGGAAATGTTCAGTACTCTTGGGAAGAATCAACTGGTGAAATAGCAAATAAAGGTCTTAAATCAAAACTAATATCTGCTTCTATTCCAACTGTTACAGGTCTTTTAACTGGTTTAAATACAGTTTTAATTGTTGTTTTTGGAGTTTATTTAATTCAAGATTTCCAACTTACAATGGGAGGTTTAATTGCTACTATGATTTTATCAGGTCGTGCAATTGCACCTATGGGGCAAATAGTTTCACTAATTACAAACTATGAAGATACTAAGCAATCTTTTAAAATGTTGGATGATATTATAAATAAACCACAAGAGAGACCATTTTCTAAAGAGTTTGTTAAAAAAACAAATTTAAGTGGAAATATTGAGTTTAGAAATGTAAGTTTTAGATATCCAAATAGTGAATCATATGCCTTAAGAAATGTAAGTTTTACTATAAAAGAGGGTGAAAAAGTTGCTTTTATTGGAAGAATTGGAAGCGGAAAATCAACTATTGCAAAACTTATTTTAAAACTATATGAACCAGAAGAGGGAACTATTTTAATAGATGGTATAGATATAGCACAAATTGATCCAGCTGATTTAAGAAAAGGTATTAGTTATGTTCCTCAAGATATTCATCTTTTTGGTGGAACAATAAAACAAAATATTTTAGGAATTCATAAATTTATAGATGATGAGTGGATGTTAGAGTGCTCAAAAATAAGTGGAACAGATGAGTTTGTAAGAATGCATCCTGCTGGTTATGATATGCCTTTAGGAGAAAGAGGTTCAGGACTTAGTGGAGGGCAAAGACAAAGTGTAGGAATTGCAAGAGCTTTGATAAATAATTCGGATATTTGGATGTTTGATGAGCCTACAAATGCTATGGATCAGACAAGTGAAAGTATAGTTTTAAATAATTTAATGAGTAAAGTAGAAGGAAAAACACTACTTTTAGTTACTCAAAAAATGAGTATGGTAGATTTAGTTGATAGAATAATAGTTATGAATTTTGGGTCTAAAGTTTTAGATGGTCCAAAAGATGAAATTATAAATAAACTTGGAAATAGTGGTGAAAAACAATGAATAAGATAAAAGAGTTTTTAAATAGTCCAGAAGTAAATAGATTAAAAGAGATTTTTAAACTATTTAATAATAACGATAACCTAAAACTTCCCAAAACTACACTAAACAAAAATGATTATGAGTATATGAAGAGTTTAAGTGCTGCTGTTGTTTTTAGCTCATCAAAAAAACTTCACTGGGTTTTAATCTCTTTTTGTATTACAATATTTTTATTTATTACTTGGGCTGCTTTTGCCGAAATTGATGAAATAGCAAGGGGAAGTGGAAAGGTTGTTCCAAATGGTCAAAATCAGATAGTTCAAAATCTTGAAGGTGGAATAGTTCAGGAGATTTTAGTAAAAGAGGGCGATATAGTTGAAAAAGACCAAGTATTGATTAGAATTTCAAACGAAAAAGGTACAAGTACGGCTATGTCAAATGAGATAAAGTCTTATTATCTGCAAGCTCAAATTAAAAGATTAGAAGCAGAGTTAAAGCGAGCTCCTTTTGAGTACACTAAAGGTGAAAATCAAGAATTAAATGAGTTTTTAGATAATGAAAATGAGCTTTATTTAACAAATCAAAAGCAGTTAGAGTCAAAAATATCTATATTAAAAGAGCAGATAAAACAAAAAGAGAATGACCTAAAAGATGCAAAACAGACTATTGAGCATATGAAATTTAGTGTTGGAGCTATTTCAAAAGAGGTAACTATGACTAAACCAATGGTTGAAAGAGGAATTAGATCTCAAGTTGATTTTTTAAAGTTACAAAGAGAAGAGAGCGATGCTAAAAATAAACTTCAAAGTGTTACTTTATCTGTTGATAAAATTAATTCAGAGATTTTAGAGTTAAATAAAAAAATAGATGAGACAAATGAGATAAATGATGCAACAATAAGAGAGAAGTTAAATGAAGCAATTAATAATCTTAAAGATGTTGAAGCAAATAAATTAGCTTCAAGTGACCAAGTTGCAAGAACTGTTGTAAAATCTCCTTCAAATGGAATTGTTCAAAAACTTCATATAAATACTGTTGGTGGAAGTATTAAACCTGCTCAAGATTTATTGGAGATAGTTCCTACTGATAGTAATTTAATAGTTGAAGTAAAGATTTTACCAAAAGATATAGCATTTATATATCAAGGGCAAAAAGCTATTGTTAAATTTTCAGCATTTGATTTCTCTATTTTTGGTGGACTTGATGGTCATGTTATAAATATAAGCCCAGATACAATAGTTGAAAAAGATGAAAAAACTTTTTATATTGTAAGAATTGAAACAGAGAAGAACTATATAGGCGATGAAAAAAATCAAAAACATATTATTCCAGGTATGATAGCAGATGTTGATATTTTAACTGGTAAAAAAACAGTTCTTGATTATATTTTAAAACCAATCTTAAAAACGAAAACATATACATTTACAGAGAGATAACATTAAAAAATAGGGGGTATTTGAGTATGAAAAAAATTTCTTTATATACAAATCTAAAAAGAGACTATGAAAAAATGAAAAATAGTCTTATTGATTATGATTTAAAAAATATAGAAAATAGGGAAGAGTTACTTACTTTAAAAGAGAATCTTATTATTATAAATACTTCTGTAAATCTTGATAAAGAGGAAGAAACTATTGAAATATTGTTAGAAAATGGAAATAAAATTTTAATACTAGAGAGTACTCCAAAACTTATAAATGCTCAAAATTGGTTACTTTTAGGTGTTCATGGTTATGGAAATAGTATGATGAATGATATTTATTTAAAATCAGCAATTCAAACAATAAACAATGGTTTAACTTGGTTAATTCCAGATATAACAATGGAAATTTTAAGCAAATTAAATAGTGATAGTTTAAATCAAAAAGATGTTTTAAATCAACTCTCTAAAGCTGAGCAGCAAGTAGCAATATTATTAAAAGATGGGCTATCGAATACAAAAATTAGTGAAGAGTTAAAATTATCTATAAATACAGTAAAATCGCATATAAAAAATATCTATTTAAAGCTTGAAGTGAAAGATAGATTTTCATTTATAAATCTTTTAAATAAAAAGTAAAAAGTCTATTTTATAGACTTTTTACTCACCTTTTAAACCTCTTCTCATAGCTTCAACTAATTTCTCATCGGCTTTTGTTTTGGTAAAAAGTTCGAAGGCAAGGACACCTTGAAATAAAAGCATATCTTCACCATCTTTTATTTTATTATTTAAATTTTTTGCCAAGGCTAAAAATGGAGTTATTTTTCCATAAATACAGTCAAAAGCAAAAGATGACTTACTTAAAATATTTTCAAGTATCTCTTTAGGAGTTGGTAATAAATCATCTTTTAAACCAGCACTTGTTGAGTTTACAACTAAATCAAACTTTTCATTTTTAAAATCAAAATCTTCAAAACTAAAAGCTTTTATACCATTATTTTTAAAAAATTCTAGTTTTTCTTTACTTCTATTTAGAACTACTACATCAATATTTTGTTCTTGTAAAATCAAAGCTATAGCTTTTGCAGTTCCACCAGCACCTAAAACTAGAACTCTTTTTATATTTCCAAAACTTTCAATTGCTTTTAAAAATCCAGGTGCATCTGTATTGTAGGCTACAACTTTTTCATCTTCTTTTATGTAAGTATTTACAGCCTCTATTTTTTGTGCAATTCCTCTTACAATATCTGCTTGCTTAAAAGCTATCTCTTTATGAGGAACAGTTATATTTGCACCGCTAAAACTATTTTTTATAAATTCTTCTTTTATATTGTCACCATTTTCTAAATAAAATTTTTCATAAGAAGCATCAAGATTTAGATATTTAAATCCTGCATTTTGCATTTGTGGAGATTTTGAGTGAGCAACAGGATTGCCAAATATACAAAATTTTTTCATTTTATTTATCGCCTTTATTTAAAGTTTTTTTGCATAAAAATTAAAGATAGGAAACTCTCCATAATCTCTTTTATAAATAAAAACTCTTTCAAAAATAAAGTTAGAAAAACCAACTTTTTTGGAAATTGTTTCAAGCTCTTCTTGAGTAAATCCAAAGTGAAAAACTCCTTCATTATTATGTTTTTTGTGAAAAGTTCCATCTTCTTTCTCTAAATCATTAATGCATAAATAACCACCATTTCTTAAAGCTTTAAAACTCTTTTCAAAAAATATATCAAGATTTTCTATGTGATGAAGTGACATTGAAATAACAATCAAATCAAAGCAGTTCTCTCCTAAATCGTCATTTAAAATATCGTGTTTTTTTGCTTTGATATTTGTAAGTTTCCTATCTTTTGCTTTTTTATTGAACTCTTCAACCATGCCATTTGAACTATCAAGACCTAGTACCTGATTATTCTTTTCTACTAAATCAAATGCAATAAGACCAGTTCCACAACCATAATCAAGAATGTTTTTTATATTTTTAAAATCTATAATATTTTTTAAATGTTTTATACAAGCTTCAGATTTTTCAAGACTTACATTTTTTTTGTCCCAATCTTTTGCTTTTTCGTCGAATCTACTCAAAATTTATCCTTAAAGATTTTTTGGCTAAATTATATCAAAAGCAAATAAAAAGAAGAGCAGATGGAAAATAGAGTTTTTTACACTTTTACTGATGAAAATGATGGTAATTTAGCATTTCATGTAGAAGATAATGAAATAAATGTAATAAAAAATAGAAAAAATCTGGCTTTAAAGCTAGGTTATAATTATGAAGATTTAATCTATATGAATCAAATTCATAGTTCAAATATTATTGTTGTAGATGAAAATAGTCCAAAATTAGTAGATAATTGTGACTCAATAATCACAAGAAGTAAAAATCTTCCACTTATGGTTATGGTTGCTGATTGTATTCCTATTATGATGTTTGATGATAAAAAAGGAATAATTGCTGCCATTCATGCTGGAAGAAACTCTACTTTTTTGGAAATTTCAAAAAAAACAGCTGAAGTTTTTATTGAAAAATTTTCTTCAAATCCAGAAGATATAAATGCAGTTTTTGGAGCTTCTATTCAAAAGTGTTGTTATGAGGTTAGTGATGAGTTATCAAAAATTGTAGAGAACTCTTTTGGAAAAGAGTTTGTTAAAAATAATTACATAGATTTGCAAGGAATAAATAAAAAACAGTTAAATGATTTAGGAATAAAAAATATAGAAATATTAAATATTTGTACAAAATGTGGAGATAAACCATATTTTTCTTATAGAAAAGATAAAAAAACTGGAAGATTTGCTGGAATAATTATTTTGAAAGATTAACTATAATCAATAAAATGGTAAAATCTAGGTTTTAAGTTTTAAAGATTGGATAAAAATGGAAGAATATATACTAAAAATTTCTACAAAAGATGAAAAAGGGCTTATTTATAATATCTCTAAAGTTCTTTTTGCAAATAATTTAAACATTGACCAAAATGCTGAGTATGTGGATGAAGAGACAAATGAGTTTTTCATGAGAAGTTTAATTAGTGGAAAAGTTATGGAAACTATTTTGCAAAAAGAGCTAAAAGAGGTTTTGCCAGATGGTGCAAAGATAACTTTAAATAAAAATACAAAAAAAGATGTTGTTCTTCTTGTTACAAAAGAGAGCCATGTTTTAGGAGATTTACTTATAAGATATAGTTCAAATGAGCTAAATGCAAATATCAAAGCAGTTATTGGAAATCATGAAGATTTAAGAAATTTAGTTGAAAAATTTGATATTCCATTTTTTTGTATAAGTGCTACAAACTTGAGTAGAGATGAGCATGAAAAAGCAGTTTCTCAAAAAATAGATGAGTTTAATCCAGAGATTATAGTTTTAGCAAAATATATGAGAATATTATCTTCAGCGTTTGTAGAAAAATATGAAGGTAAAGTTTTAAATATTCATCACTCTTTTTTGCCTGCATTTATTGGAGCAAATCCATATAAACAAGCATTTGAAAGAGGTGTTAAAATTATTGGAGCAACTGCACATTATGTGACAAATGATTTAGATGAAGGCCCAATCATTTTCCAAGATGTTGTAAGAGTTGATCATTCATATAGTTGGGAAGATATGCGAAATGCTGGTAGAAATGTTGAAAAAATTGTACTTTCAAATGCGTTTGAACTACTTTTAAATGACAGAGTATTTATTCATAAAAATAAAACGGTGATTTTATAGTGTTTAATATAGTACTTCATGAACCAAGAATGCCAGGAAATGTAGGAACGATAGGAAGAACTGCTGTTGCTTTAAAATGTAAACTTCATTTGATAAAACCTTATGGTTTTGGAGATATAACTGAAAAAGAGGTGCGAAGAGCAGGACTTGATTATTGGAAAGATTTAGAACTTTTTGAGTATGAAAATATTGAAGATTTTTGGGCAAGAAATCCATTTTCTTCTAGACATTTTTTTGCTACAACAAAAACAACTCAAGCTTATTTTGAGGCAAAATTTGAAGTAGGGGATTATATATATTTTGGAAGAGAAGATGCAGGATTACCTTCATATATTTTAGATAAAAATAAAGATAGTTGTATAACAATTCCAATGGCAAAAATTGCAAGAAGTTTAAATCTCTCAAACTCTGTATCTATAATTTGTTATGAAGCTTTAAGACAAAACTATATAAATTTTGAGACTATTTAATGAAAACATCTAACATAACAAGAGATACTTTAATACTAGGATTTGCAATTTTTTCTATGTATTTTGGGGCTGGAAATATTATTTTTCCACCATATTTGGGATTAATAAGTTCTAGTGATTGGAAAATATCTTTTTTTGCATATTTTTTAGCCGATATTGGATTTGCTACATTTGCTATGTTTGCTTTACTTAAAGTTGGAGGAAATGTAGATAATTTAACTTCTAAGTTAGGAGAAATAAATGGAAAAATACTTATGGCAATAATTATTTTATGTATTGGTCCACTAATTGCACTTCCAAGAACAGGAGCTGTAACTTATGAGATGTTGGTAGTTCCATATTTCGGAGCTAGCACTTTTAACTCTTTAATCACATCTATAATTTATTTTGGTTTAATTCTCTTTTTTACATTAAGACCAACTTCTATGATTGAAATATTGGGAAAGGTATTATCTCCTTTGCTATTTTTATCTTTAATTATTTTAATAATAAAAGGAATTTTCACTCCAATTGGAGAGATATCACAAAACACTACAAATGATAAACTATTTTTTGATGGACTTCTTTTGGGTTAGATATTTTAGCAGCTTTAGCATTTGGAATTATTATTATAAAAATATTAAAAACAAAAGGTTATACAAACAAAAAAACAAACTTTAAAATAGTTGGATATGCTTCTTTAATTGCTGCTTTTGGAATAATGCTTGTATATTTTGGTTTGACATATTTAGGAGCAACTTCTAGTTTAGTTTATGAAACTAATATTGAAAAAGTAACACTTTTAAATAATATTATATACCAACTTTTTGGAAGCAATGGAGCTATTATTTTAGCATTTGTAGTATTTTTGGCTTGTTTTACAACAGGATCTGCACTTGTAAGTGTTACTGCTGAGTATTTCTCAAAAGTAAGCCAAGGAAGGTTTAGTTATAAAAAATTGGTTATTTTAACTTCACTTTTTGCAGTAGTTGTTACAAATTTTGGCTTAGAAACTATAATTAATTTTGCAGCACCAATTTTATTTATAGTATATCCAGCTGCTATTATTTTAGTTATTTTGGCATTTTTTGATAACTATATAGACAATTTAAATATCTACAAATTTTCAAGTTTTGGAGCAATTATATACTCAATTTTTGAACTTATATCAAATAGTTATTTAAAGTTATCATTTATGGAAAATATTCCTTTGGCAAAAGAGGGATTAGGCTGGATTTTACCAGCAATCATTTTTGGAATTATTGGGTTTTTAGTTAAAAGTAAAAGAGTTCGTTCTAAAGTATAGAACGGCTCTTTTTAAGAACTTTAGAAACAGCATTATACTTTTTTTCTAGCTCAACTCTTTTTTTAATATTATCTTTATCTATATTTTTTAATTCATCTTTTATTTTACTCTTCTTATTTTCAAGCTCTTCTATTATATTTAGAAGTTTTTTCTCTTGAGAAACTTTTAGATTATCTTTTTCTAAATATTTTTTTACTTTATCAACAATTTTACTTAGTTTCATTTTCATCTCCTATTTGTTTAACTATACCATCATTTAAGAATAAAATATTAGCAACTTTTACAAGTTTTTTCTGAATAGAGTAACCCGTAGCACTATCATTCATATATGAAGTTGCCATTGTTGCTTTTATTTTATCTTCTCTTATAAGTGTGTCTAGTTCTTCACTACTTGCTAAATCATTATGTGCTAACTCAGTTTTTATAAGTTCAAATTGAGTTAATTGGTCTGAATCATTTTCTAACATAGAAAGAGTATTTATATCTATTAGCATCTCTGCTAACTCTTTTCTTAAAATATTATACTCTTCTTTGATATACTCATTTTTACTTTTTAAGTAAAAATTTACATTTTTTTGAATATCTCTTGTATCTCTTAACACCTCTACAAGTAAAACAGCGGCACGTTTTAGTTCATCAACTTTTTTGTGTTGAAAATCAAACATATTTTCTTGTGCAAAAGATGAAAATTTTACAATTTCACTATAAAGTGCTTTAAGATTTTTTTGATAAATTTCATCAATATCTGTATCTATGATAGTTAGCTCTTTTGCTAATTGAACTTTTAGTGTCTCTCTTGTAAGTCCTGTTGTATGTATATTTAAAGCATGTAACATAGCTTTTTGACAATTTTCATATAGATTTATAATCTCTTTTCTTAAAGCTGCTAAAGAGGCATCAGGATTTGATAAAACAGATTTATTAAGATATTTTGGTTTTGAAGCAGAAGACACCTTTTTTTGTATCAATTTTTCTGATAATTTTACTAATAAAGATATTGCTGGAGTTAGTAAAATAACTCCAGTTACAGAAAAAATAGTATGGAAAAGTGCTAATTTCATACCATAATTATTATCGCTAACTCCTAAAAATGGTGCTATAAAATCTGTTAAATCTATAAATTGATAGATTAAAATAGTTATAAATGTTGCTGAAATTAGGTTAAATAAGAAGTGAATAAGAGCTACTCTTTTTCCATTTTCATTTGAAGCAAATGATGCTAAAATTGTTGTAAGTGTTGTACCAACATTTGCTCCAATTGCTAGTGCTATTGCATTTACATAAGTAATACTATCTGCATTTAAAGCTGTAATAACTATAGCTAAAGTTGCAGCACTTGATTGTATAACAACAGTAATTAAAATTCCAATTAAGATATAAACAATAATTCCTAAATATCCTTCCATAGCGTAAGATGCTAAATCAATAGAATTTTTCATAATATCAAAACCATCTTTCATATATGAAATACCAAGGAAAATAAATCCTAAACCTAAAAGAACATTTCCGCTCCCTTTTACTCCATTTGATTTAAAAAATCTTAAAACAACTCCAAAAACAAGCATAGGAAAAGCATAAGTTGAAATTTTTACATCAACTCCTAAGCTTGAAACTATCCAAGCAGTTGTTGTGCTTCCTACGTTTGAACCAAAAACAATACCAACTGCTTGAACTAGAGTAAGAAGTTCGGCACTTAAAAAAGACACAACAATTAAAGTAATAATTGTTGAACTTTGAACCACTGAAGTTGATAAAAATCCAGTTGCAATAGCATAAAGAGTATTGCTAGTAAACTTTTCCAAAAGTTTCTCTAAAATACCACCAGATAGTTGTTTAAAACCATCTTGCATAAAAAACATACCAATTATAAAAATAGCAATTCCACTTAAAATAACAGTGAAATTTTCATCAGCAATAACTACATACCCTAAAAGTATTAAGAAAAAAGGAATAGCAACGCTTTTTAACAAATTAATTCTCCTTGCGAATTTTGTATTTATTGATTGTATCTAAAAGTAAATTAATGTTAATAAGCAAGATTTAGTTAAAATATTTATTAAAAAAATCTATATTTTGGGAATGATTTAATAATGTATGAGAAATATAAAAAAGAGTTGTCACTAGCAAAAAATAAACTTTTAGCAATTGATTTCTTTTTAGAAAAAGATAGTGATTATATTGCAACTTTTGGAAATGGAACTACATGGAAAATAGATTTTAATGGTAAATGGTATGATAATTATATTTATATTAGTATAAGAAATGAGGCAAGTTCTGAGAATATTTTAGGTCAAAAAGGTGTTCCTATTTGGATGCTAATAAAGATTTTTGGTTTGAACTCAAAAGATTTAACAACAGAAGAGAAACTTGACTTCATAATAGAGCATAAAAATAAAATTTTTGATGAAAATTTTAAATATAAAAACATATATGACAATATCAGAAAAAATATAAAAGGGTAAGAGTATGATTGATACTACAATTATTATTATATCGATTTTTGTTTTTTTGTTTATATTGAAAAAATTTAATGTATTAAAGCATATAGCTTACGGAGGAAGACTTGAGAGTGATTTTCAAGGTTGTTATATTATAAGTTATCCAAAAAGTGCAGAACTTCACAATAAAGGTCAAGCTTTTGATATAGATATTGATGAATTTTTTAGATTAAATCCAAAACTAAAAGGCAAAATTCCTATAGAAAAACGATTAGGAATAAGAGAGAATGATTCCCTTTCTGTTGAAATGGAGTTAAAAGAGAGAAAAAAAATAGAGAAAAAATATTCAAATATTACAAAACAAAAACCTAAAAAGAGAAAAGAAAATGTATAGTATTTTACTTTTAGAAGATGATTTGTTATTTGCCTCTAGTATTGAAGATTTTTTAGTTTGTGAAGGATTTTGCGTAGATATTGCAAAAGATGGTGAAGAGGTATTTGATTTTACTTTTCATAAAAATTATGATTTATATATATTTGATATAAATGTTCCAAAAATAGATGGATTAAAGACTCTTGAGAATTTAAGAGGAAGCTCTGATAATACACCAACTATTTTTTTAACTTCATATAAAGATAAAGATACGTTAAAAGATGCTTTTGTGAAAGGTTGTGATGATTATTTAAAAAAACCAGTTGATTTAGATGAGTTGATTTTAAGAATTAAAGCTATATTTAAAAGAGAAAATAAAGGTTTTGATAATGTATTTTTGGAAGAAGATTTAATTTATAATAAAAAAGAGAAAAGATTATATAAAGGTAAAAATGATTTAAAGCTTCCTATAAAAGTTTTGGAGTTATTGGAACTTTTTATAGAAAATGAGAAAAAAATTATCTCAAAAGATATGATAGTTGATAGATTGTGGAGTAAATCTCAAACTCACAGTGATGGCTCAATTAGAGTTTATATAAATAGTTTAAAAAATATTTTTGAAAAAAAACAAAATGTAATAACAAATATAAAGGGAATAGGGTATAGATTTGAACTTTAAAAGAGTATATTTTTATCTTTCAAGTTTTACTTTAGTTTTTTTTACTATTTTACTTGTTCTTTTTTTAAACTATTTTTTAGTTTTCGAGATGAAAATTATAGAAAACAGTCTTTTTCTTATTCTTTTTTTGACACTTTTTGGCTCTTTATTTTTTTTATTAATATCTTCAAAAATTTTAAAACCAATCTTTCAAAGTGAAGAAAATATAAAAAATAGTATAAAAAATAGGCTTCATGAATTAAATATTCCAACATCTACAATAAAAATAAATCTTCATCTTCTAAAAAAAGATTTAACTGACTCAAAAAGTTTAATAAGATTAGAGAGAATAGAAAAAGCAAACGATAGTCTAAGCTACTTGTATAATAATATGGAGTATGAATTAAAAAAAGAGTTTGAAAATATAGATTTAGAAGATTTTTATTTACTTGATGCGTTAAAGAACTCTTTAGATAAATTTGAAGATATAAAAAAAGATACAATTATTGAACTTTTTGTTCCAAATAATGTAGTTTTACATAGTGATTACAATGGTTTTATAATAGTTTTAGATAATCTTATTTCTAATGCTATTAAATATAATTGTAAAGAGAATCCATATATCAAAATATCATTTGAAAATAAGGTATTATCAATTTTTAATAAAGGTGTGGGAATTGACACGAAAAATATTATGTTAGTTTTTGATAGGTATTTTCAGGAAAATTCACAAAACATAGGATATGGAATAGGACTTGCTGTTGTAAAAGAGTTTTGTGATAAAAATGGTATAGGAATAAATATCGAAAGCTTTGAAGATGGTAATAGGATAAATCTAAATATGAAGAGTATTTTAAATTAAACTCTCTTTCTTTTTAAATTCATCTCTTAATGCACTTCTTGAAGCTTTATCAACAAGATTGAAAATATGATCAATACTATCTTTTAGAATGGTTTTTTTGTGACCTTTTACTTTAATAATATTAAGATTTAATCTACTCTCTTTTTCAAAAAAATCTTTATATAAATCATGATTTTTTAATAGTTTTCCAGTTCCTGATTGATAGTTATTTTCTACTAACTTAGATTTTCTATTTTTTAAATTAACTATATTTTGACAATCTGTATAAACTTCAATTAAAATATTTGATAAATCATTTTTCTCTTTTTCTATCTCATTTATTGCCCATAGTAAAGATTGAAGTTCTATTCTTGTAGAGCTGGTATTTTCAAATTTTTTTATTTTTATACTTTTATTTAATGATTCTAAGATAATATCTTTATCGTTTTTAACTAAAAATGCAGCAAAACCAACTTTTGTTTGTGGATTTACACTTGAATCTGTAAAAAGTTCTATTTTTTTCAATTTTTCATCTTTATAATTTATTATTTTTAAAGAGACAAGACTAACATATTTTTGCTATTAAAAAGCTCATTGTTTGTTATAGTTCATTATGTTAGAATAAACTTTTAAAATTGTATATAATTAAAAGGTGTTTATGTGGCTATTTTTGCTTTACAATATTTGGCAGGTGGATTTTTAGATGAAGATTTACAACATTTTAATAAAAAATTTGATGATTGGTGCGTATCTTTTGATAATTATGAAGATGCTTTAACTCTTGCCAAAACTCTTCCAAACTTTGAAAATATAGATATTGTAGAGATAACTCCATTGAGTTATCCAAAATATTTTTTCTCTGAGCTTCAAGGTACTATTTATGCAACAAGACAAATTGAAGATAATATTATTTGTGTAGTAGAACCATTTATTGGTTCAAGTTTTAGAATTGCAGTATGTAATCTTAAAACAAAAAAAGTAAGATTTCTTAAAACGCATTATAAAACTATACCAAGTATTGAAGTTGCTTTTGCTAATTTTAAGGAACAATATTAAATTTTTTTTTGATAAATTTTATAAAAAATATAAACTTAATTTTTTAGTTATTTAATGGTGCGGATGGCGAGATTTGAACTCGCACACACGTAATGCACTACCACCTCAAGGTAGCGTGTCTACCGTTCCACCACATCCGCATATAAAAAATAGACCGAAATTATATCTATTTTTTCTTAAGCTTATCTATATTCGTTTTTATATTCTACATAATGTTTTGCATGGTCAATTAAACCTTGAACTTCTTCATCGCTTAACTCTCTTACAACTTTTGCAGGACTTCCCATAATTAAGCTTTTTGGTGGAAAAACCTTGCCATATGTTACCAAAGAATTTGCTCCTACGATACTTCCTTCACCAATTACTGCATTATCTAAAATTGTAGCACTCATTCCTATTAGACAGTTATTTTCAATAGTACATCCATGAAGCATAACTTTATGACCAACTGTTACATTATCACCAATAATTGTTTTTGTATTTGTATCTGTATGAATACATGATAGATCTTGAATATTTGTATTTTTACCAATTCTAACCTCATTTACATCAGACCGAATAACACAACCAAACCAAACAGAACTATCTTCTGCTATTTCTATATTTCCAATTAAATCTGCACTTGGTGCAATCCAAGCAGATGGTGCGATTTTTGGGTAAAACTCTTTAAATTTTAATATCATAATTTTCTCCTAAATATAAATTAGGATTGTATAAAAAAAAAGTAGCAATAAAATTACAAATATTTTTTATTTTTTTGCTCAAAATTTTAAAATATTTAATATAATTCCGTTTGTTTTAGATAAAAAAATTTTAGGAAATAAAATGGATATTGCCAATAGAATTAAACCTTTGGTTGAAGAGATTGCTTTTAAAAGTGTTGAAATAGATGAGCCATTATATACATCAAATTTAATTGATAGTATGGGAACAGTTGATTTAGCAATGATGTTAGAAGATGAGTTTGATATAAAAATTGATACTAGAGATATTATAGAGAGTAATTTTGACAGTATTAGTAAATTGGTTAACTACATAAAAAGTAGAATTGGTGAATAATCGTCTAGTTTTAAATATTTCTTCACTGTTTTTGGCTTTCTTTGTAGTTTTTATTATACTTTTTTTTACAAAAAATAGGCTATTTGACTACTATTTTACCTATTTAGACTCTTTAAAAAAAACAGTTGAACTACAAAGCGATTTAGAAAGTGGAAAAATTGTCTTGTTTGGTTCTTCAGAATTAGTATTTTATCCTAATCAAAAATTTTTACCCCAAAACTTTTTTAATAATGATTTAAAGATACCTTTAAGAGTTCAAGGAAATGAAGGTCATCAATCATTTGTAATATTATCTCAATTAGCAGCCTTTGATAATAAAAAAGTCAGAGAAAATGCAAAAGTGGTAGTTCTTTTATCTCCTAGTTGGTTTACAGGAAGTAGTGACAACGGTCTTACTATGGCAAAATTTTTAGAATATATGAATTTAGGTATGATGAATAAACTCTATTTTGAAGGTCAAACTCAAGATAAGTATAAATTTTTAATAAGTGATTATATTCAAAATAATATCTCATATATCAAAGAACCAACTTTTATATATCAAACACCATATAAAGAGATGAAAGATGAATATATAAATAATAAAATTAAAAAATTTATGATAGAAAAATTTGATGAAAAGTATGTAAAATCGCAAGATATTAAATATTTTAAGCAAGATTTGAATTTTGATGATTTAAAAAATGAAGCAAAAAATATAGAAATTTCATCTTCAAATAATAATCTTGGAATTAACAATGAGTATTATTCAAAATATGTTGAACCACAAATTGCAAAAAATAGCTTCCCATTTGAAATAGTAATCCCTCCATCTTTGGAAAAAAATGAAGAGTATCAAGATTTTTTAGATTTACTAGATTTTTTAGATAGCTACAAAATTAAACCACTTTTTATTATGCAAGATTTACACCCTTATGTATTTAGTAAAAATAGAGAAAATGCAAACTTACTTATGGAAACAATAAAATCAAAAGTTTTGGAACATAACTTTGAATATATGGATATGTGGACATATAAAAAAGAGGATTATGAGATTGGAACATTAACAGATATTGTTCATTTTGGTGAGTTAGGTTGGGTTAAAGCCAATCAAAAAATAGTTGATTATTTTGTTAAATAAGGAAATTTTTTGAGATATTTTTTTAAATTCTTTTTTATATATCTGCTTTTGATAGTTGGTCTTTTGTATATTTTAGCTGATGAAAATATAAATGATTTAAGTGGGAATGATGTTGATTCTACTGTTGAATTTGTATACGAGGAGTTTTAATGTATGATTTTTTTCCTTTTTCAGGAGTTGGATTTTTTATAATAAGCTTTTCATTTATTCTTTTCTTACATATATTTAAAAATATTTTAAGTAAATTTATCTCATATAAAATGGTTATTTTTATAGCTGTTGTTGTTTATATATCTTTTGCTATTCCTGACTCTTATTTGATCTTTTTACTTCTTATTTATACTTATGTTATTTACTATATTTTTGTAAAAAACGGTTACAAAGAGACACTTTTTGCAATGATTGTTATAGCCTTTCCTATGATGTTACATAAAATTGATTTAGAAAATCCTATGTTTAAAATTATAGGTATTTCATATATTACATTTAGGACTATTCAAGCAATAGTTGATAGTCACAACTATGGAAAACTATCATTTTTTGAGTTTACATCATTTTTACTATTTCCTACAACTCTACTAGCAGGTCCAATAGATAGATCATACAGATTTCAAGAGGATTTACAAAAAGGTTATGAAAATTTAACTTTAGCAAATATATTAAAAGGTTGGGAAATTTTAGTTGTTGGAGTTTTATTTAAATTCGTTTTTGCAAAGCTTGTTACTATGTATTGGCTTGGAAAAATAGATGAAAATAGTATCTTGTTTTTTGATATGGCAAATAGTGCATATGCATACACAACTTATCTTTTTTTTGATTTTGCTGGGTATAGTGCAATGGCTGTTGGATTAAGTATAATGATGGGTATTTTTGTTCCAATGAACTTTAATCATCCATATATTGCACCAAATCCACAAGATTTCTGGAGAAGATTTCACATAACTTTAGGAAGTTGGCTAACTGATTATTTCTTTAAACCATTATATAAGTATCTTCATAATTTTGATTTTCTAAAGAAAAGAAAGTTACTTATACAAAATATTGCAATAACATGTACTTTTTTGCTTATGGGAGTTTGGAATGGTTTAAATTGGTACTTTATTTTTAGTGGTTTTTTATTTGGAATCTATTCAAGTATTCATAACTCTTATGTTTTGTATACTAAAAAAGGTGGATATGACTATTTTTCATTTTTTCCAGATATTATAAGTATAAATTTAAAAAGATTTTTGATGATAAATGCAGCAGTTTTTGCTCTATATTTTTTTAGTGGAAGGGTTCCTTTATGAGATTCGATTTTAAACTTTTAGATTTTGTTGAGTGTGAAAAAGAGTTTGACAAATTGGCTGTTTGTGGAAGTGACAAAGATTTAACGTGGAGTGAGTTAAAAAATGAAGTAGATAGTTTTAAGAAAAAACTTCAAAAATATAATCTTCCAAAAGGGCATCCAGTTCTTATTTATGGACATAAGGAAGTAGATTTTATTGTAAGTATTATAAGTTGTATGAGTTTAGGGTTTCCATATATTCCTATTGATACAATTTATCCAAAAGATAGAGTTGATAAAATAGCAAGTATTGTAAAATCTGCTATTAAGATAGATACAATAGAAAATAAAATAGATTTTAATCAAAGCAATATATCTACTTCATATTTATTAAGTGACCCAATAATTTATATTATTTTTACATCAGGAAGTACAGGTGAACCCAAAGGGGTTCAAATTACACAAAACTCTATTTTGGATTTTGAAAAGTGGTTAAATAGTGATTTTGGACTATCAAAAGATAGTGTATTTATGAATCAAGCACCTTTTAGTTTTGATTTATCTGTTTATGAGTTAGTTGGTTTTTTATCTTTAGGAGCAACTATTGTTTTAAATAGTAAAGATACTATAGAAAATCATCTTCTATATTTTGAAAGATTGAAAAAATACTCTTGCGATGTTTGGGTTTCAACGCCATCATTCATTAGTAAGCTTTTACTTTCATCTGAGTTTGAAGAAAAAAATATAAAAAGTTTAAAAACCTTTCTTTTTTGTGGAGAGGTTTTACCTTCAAACACTGTAAAAAGAATAAAAAATAGTTTTCCATCTTCTATTGTTTTAAATACATATGGACCAACAGAAGCTACAGTTGCTACAACTTTGATAGAAATCACCTCTGATATTTTAGAAAAATATTCAAAAAATTTACCAGTTGGTTATATAAAAGAGAATTCAAAGATAAATTTATTAGATATTGATGAGCAAAATATTGGTGAGCTTGAGATTGTTGGAGACAATGTATCTATTGGATATTTTAAAAATGAAGAGTTAAATAAGCAAAAATTTGAGAAAAAATATGAAAAAAGAAGTTTCAGAACAGGAGATTTCGGTTATTTTGAAGATGGTTTACTATTTTTTGCAAATAGAAAAGATGAACTTATAAAACTTCATGGATTTAGAATAGAACTAGGTGAGATAGATAAAGAGCTTCTTAGTGATAAAATGGTAAGTGAATCTATAACAATTCCACTAAAAAGGGGAAATGATGTTGCAAAGATTATCTCTTTTGTTATAGGTTCTAAATCCTTAGATATTGAAGTTTTAAAGCATAATATCTCAAAAAATCTTCCATACTATATGATTCCATCAGATATTGTTGTGTTAGATAAATTTCCATACAATTCAAACCATAAAATTGATAAAAATGAGTTGATAAATATTTATAAAAGTATCTAAAACAAAGAGTTTTATCTCTTTGTTTATATAAATTTACAGTTCTTTATTATAGCAGTTTGCATAACATTGACTACAATCTTTTATCCCCATAATTTTTACATATTCATCATATACACAAGATATTGATCTTTTAGCACAAATAAATGGAATATTTCTTTTTTTAGCTTCATTTTTATATTTTAGCATTGTATTGTGGTTTAAAAAAGATGTTAGCATAACTATACAATCTGTATCTTGTGGTACTTTTTTCTTAGGTGCTGAAGATTTCTTTCTTGCATCCCAGTGATTTATAGTTTTTGCTCCCATTTGTGTCAGCATAGAAGATATTTGAGATATTTGGTCTCCGCCAATTATTAAAATACTCATTATTTCCCTTTATATTGATAATTAATATCAAAATATTAGTGGAATAAAACTTTGATTTTTATTAAAATATGATAATTGATATCAAAAAGAAAAAGATTTTTTTAAAAGAGATGTAAAAAACAACTAGGCTACGCTAGTTGTTATATTTTACACGTTGAATTTTTTTAGTTCTTTAATTATTAGAGCAATCTCTTTTGAGTACTCTTTTGCTTGTTTGCTATTAAATTTGTAACCAGCATTGTAGCTTCCCCAAACTTTTGTCCAATCATTTCTATGGATTTTTTGCCAAAAAGTAAGTTCTTCTATCGCATTTTTTGTAGCAAACTGAAAATCTGAAACCAATTTTGAAGCAAAAACATTTCTATTCCAAGTAGTATCTTTTATATTTTGTCTACTTAAAACAGTTTTAATATTTGCTTGATAAAGACCAAAATCTTTTGTGTCAAGATTTACCATATACTCACCAAGTTTTGATTCTTTGATTGCTATTGCCATCAAAGTATAACTAAGTCCAGTATCTTGCCCATGTTTTTTTATCTCTTTTAGTGTCTCTAGTTGCTCGGGCGTTAAGTTTTTTATATCTACATTAGATGCAAAAACATTAGAAATAAATAGTAAAATCAGTAATAAAGATTTAAATTTCAATGTTTTCTCCTTTATAAAATTTTTTTAATAGGTATAAATAGTATTTTAAAATTGTGTAATAATTGTAAAATGAGATTAATTTAATCCAATATCTATATATTTTCTAACTTTTAAAATTTCATCTTTATCAAATTTTGCTTCTAAAATTGTTTTATTATCATCTTTTATAATATTTCCAAATGGCGATATTATAGCACTTCCTTTTGCCATATTATCGTTTGCACTATTACTTGCAATTACAAAACTTTGATTAACTAAAGCTAAAGCTTTACTAATAGTTTCATAATGTTCTTTTCTTTTTATCCCCCACATAGCAGGATTTAAAATAATATCAGCACCTTTTATCTGTTCCCAAAGAGTAGGAAATCTAAGCTCAAAACATATTAAAGTTGCTATTTTTAGACCATTTATATCTATAATTTTTATGTTACTATCTTTTGATGGAGTAAAATATTTATCCTCATCTCCTAGAGAAAAAAGTTTTATCTTATCTTGAGTATGGACAATATTTTTATTAAAAAAGATAAATAATCTATTGTAAAATTTATCATCTTCTTTTATAATTGTAGTAATTGCTATAATTTTATTTTCTGAAAGCTCTTTTATCTCATCTATTGCTTTTATTGAAAAAATACTAGCTTCTTCCATCTTATCATATGCAAAACCTACAAGTGCTAATTCAGGTGCTAAAATTAGTGACTCATTTTTACAAGATAGAATTAAATTTTTCAAATTTTCAAGATTTGTTTCAAAATTATCACAAGTTTTCATTTGAAGAGATATTAAGTTCATTTTTCTCCTTTTTCTAAATTTAGTAGATACTCTTTTATCCAAATTCCACCAGTGTAACCACCTATGTTTCCATTATTTGCTATTACTCTATGGCAGGGTACAATTATACTTAAATTATTTTTACCATTTGCATTTGCAACAGCCCTATATGCTTTTTCATTTCCAATATTTTTTGCTTCTTCTTTGTAGCTAATAGTTTCTCCATACTCTATTTTTTGTAAAGCTTCCCAACATTTTATTTGAAAAGGAGTTCCTATTAGTCTAATTGGAATTGTAAAATTATCTCTTTGATTTTTAAAATACTCATCTAACTCTATTTTTAATTTTTGAAATTTACTATCATCTTCTACAATATTTGAAGCTTTTAATATTTTTTTGAAGCTTTCTAATTTTTTATTACAAAACTCCTTTTCAAAAGGCACAAATAGTATTAGTTCCTCTTGAAAAATAGCTGCAAACATTATAAGTTTTTGAGTTTGAATAGTTGTTGTATAAATAGTGTAATTTTTCATATTATGAATTCTAACATAATCATATAGAAGATTTAGTTTTCAATAATAAAAAATAAAAATTGATTCTCTTTTTTTGTATATAGTAAATTTATCTGTATAGATGTATAATTTTGCTAATTTATGATGAGGAAAATATATGAAAAAAATTGCATTTGTAATTTTATTGTTTAGTGTTTGTAATTTGTTTGCTCAAAATAACAGATATGATATAAAATCTGGTATTGTTGAATATGATATTTTGGGAACTACAAATTCAAAAGATCATACTTTTACTGGAAGTAGTATTTTGTATTTTAAAGATTTTGGTAATTTAGAGTTATTTGATGAGATTATTACTCAAAAAAGAGGCTCTATAGTTGAAGAAGAGAGAAATACGTATAAAATTTCAAAAGGTAAAATCTATACAGCAGATTTTAATGATGAGATAATTTATTCTCAAGATTTAAGTGTTGATGATGAAAATCCTATTGCAAATACAAAAAATAGAGAAGCATTTAAAGAGATGGGTGCAAAATTTTTGGGTAATGAGAATATTTTAGGATATAAGTGCGATATTTGGGAGTTAGGTGAGTATAAAATTTGGGTTTATAATAGTGTTCCTCTAAAGCAAATTAGTAAATCTTTAGGTGTTGAGCAAATGCAAATTGCTAAAAATGCAAACTTTAATATAGATATAAAAGATAATAAATTTAAACTACCAAATTTTCCGGTAAAAGCTATAGATGTGATTATAGGAGAGGGTGAAGAAGAATAAAAGTAGATTGAAGAATTTTCTTCAATCTATTTTTTTTAGTTTAATAGTTTCTTATTTTTATCTTTTGTTATAGTATAAAGTACGATAATGAAGGCAATAGCTCCTAAAAATGTATTTGTAAGCATCGAAGCTAAAATACTTAAAACTAAAGCAGTGATTATAAATGGTTTTTTATCTACTAATAGTGCAAACACAGAAGCTATAATTGCTGCAATTCCAATATAGTTGAAATATAGTAAATACCAAACATTTCCAACAATTGAACATAAGAATCCACCACCATTTAGTTTACAAGAAATATCCATATCTCTATTCATAATAAAACCATGTTTGAATAATAAAATAGCAATACAAATAGCTACAATATAAATAATTGGTTTTTTTAACTCATTTAAACTACTGTTTTTTAAAGAACCAACGCATAATATAATCACAAATACAAGATTTATAACGGCCAAAATATTGCTAAAAATATTTAGAGTTGTTTCGTTGTAAACCATTACAAGAGTGTTTATAAATAAAATAATAGCAAATAGTCTTTCAAAATTTCCAAATTTTAATCTATCAAATTTACCAAAATATGACCATAGGAATGAAATAGCAAGGATTATTAATCCGTAAATTTCAAAATTCTCATATCTTCCATTGTAAGCTATATTTACAGTCATAATAAATACAAAAATCATACTAAAATAGAAAGCAACTTTAGAAATAATCTCATATTGATTTTTAGAAACTATATGTTTTAAAAGTTCATAATATACATAAAGCTGTGTTCCTAAAAGTAAAACAGCCCAAATAGCTTCCAAATTATTTCTTGAGATTACAACATACTGTTCAACTTGAAGCATAAATAAAGTTGCAAATACTGTATTTACAACACTAAAAGTTATAAGTCTAATTGTTGATGTTTGTTCATTTTTAAATCGAAGAAAAAATCCAAGTATTAAAACTAAAGAACCAAAAGCTAAATATAGATAGTTAGGAAAGTTTGAAACATCTCCGCTAAATACATTTTTATCTGCTCTATCTTTATCAAAAATTCCCCAAAAACCTCCAACAGCACCTTCGCTTTTTCTTTTCCAAGGTTGGTCTATTGCTTCTATTATATTGTATTGCCAGTTATGTTCGTTTGCAAGTTTTACAAAATCTCTTATATAAATTGCTTGATTTATTTTGCTAGGAGCTGCATCTTCTCTCATTCTTCCTTCACTTGGCCATCCTGTTTCACCAATTAAAATATTTGATGTTCCAAGCTCTTTTTCTACTTCAAGTCTTACATTTTTTACATGTTCAATTGAATCATGAATATTTTTTGGTTCATCTTCCCAATATGGCAAAATATGAATAGTTACAAAATCTGTAAGCTCTTTTATTTTTGGATATTTAAGCCAAAATTCCCAAACATCTGCATAAGTTACAGGATATTGTGGAAGAGCCTCTTTTACCTCTTTTATATATTTTGCTAGTTGTACATCAGTTTGATCTCCTCTTAGAAGAACCTCATTTCCTACAATAATTGCTTTTATAACTTCAGGATATTTTGCAGCTAACTCTTTTAAAGTAGCAATTTCAGCAACTGCTTGTTTCTCCTCTTTCCCTATCCAAATTCCCATTAAAACTTGCATTCCTAACTCTTTTGCAACTTTTGGAACAAGCTCTTGACCAACAGTTGAATAAGTTCTTACACAAGAAGTATATTTAGAAAGAAGTTCCATATCTTTTCTTATGTTCTCTTCTTTTAAAACCATTCCTTTATCAAAGAAAAATGGTGATTCATCTTTTCCATAAGGTGCATAAGATACACATTGAAGTTTATCAAAGCTATTTGAATTATCTTTTAAAATTGCCTTTTCACCTAAATAGTGCCAAAAAAATAGTGTTGCAATAACACTACAAAATATTAAAAAAAGTCTATTTGTACTCATTTTGTTCTAACTTGTCCTTGTCCGTAAATTTTATATTTAAATGTTGTTAAATCATTTATTCCCATAGGTCCTCTTGAGTGAAGTTTGTTTGTAGAAATTCCAACTTCAGCACCAAGTCCAAACTCTCCTCCATCTGTAAATCTAGTACTTGCATTTGCATATACACAAGCTGCATCAACTTCATTTAAAAATCTATTAATTGCTGTATAGTTTTCACTTAAAATTGCTTCAGAGTGTCCTGAACCATGTTTTGATATGTGATCTATCGCTTCATTTAAATTTTCTACGACTTTTATGTTTAAAATGTTTTCTAAATACTCTATATAAAAATCTTCCTCTTTAGCTGGGGCAATTTTTATATATCCTAAAGTTTTTGGACAACCTTTTAAAATAGTTCCATGCGCACTAAGCTCTTCTTGAATTCCTGGTAATATATAAGAAGCTATCTCTTCATGAATTAAAAGAGTTTCTAGAGAGTTGCAAGCACTTGGTCTTTGACATTTCGCATTTATTACAATATTTATAGCTTTTGAAGCATTTGCATCTTTGTCTATAAAAGTGTGACAAACCCCTTTGTCGTGTTTGATTACAGGAATACTAGAGTTTTGAGTGATAAATTTAATTAAAGCTTCACCACCTCTTGGAACTATCAAATCTACATATTTATCTTCAACAATCAATTTTGCAACACCTTCACGGCTACTATCAGGAAGTAGTGAAACTATCTCTTTTGGAAGATTGTTTTTTTCTAAAACATCTTGTATTATTTTAGCTATTGCTCTATTTGAATTTTCAGCCTCTTTCCCACCTTTTAAAACACAAACATTTCCACTTTTAAAACAAAGTGCTGCTGTATCGCTTGTTACATTTGGACGACTCTCATATATGATTGCAATAACACCAATAGGAATTGATACTTTTTGAATATTTAAGTTGTCTTTAGTAAGCCAACCATCTAAAACTCTTCCAACTGGTTCTGTTTGAGAAGCAATTTGTCTTATAGCATTTGCCATATCTTGAATTCTACTATCGTTTAAGTATAATCTATCTTGCATTGCAGAGCTTAAATCAAGTTCACGTGCAAGTTTCATATCTTTAATATTTTCTTCAATAATGAAACAAGAGTTTTCTTCAAGTGCATCTGCAAATTCTAGAAGAGTTTTATTTTTGATAGCTGTGCTTAAAGTTGCTACAACACGACTACTTTCTTTTGCTTTTTGTAGAAATTCTTTCATAGATTTTTCCTAAAAATTTTGTGTAAATATACTAAAGTTTGGCTTTGTATAGGCTTTTTTTATAAAATGTGATTTATAGGTCCATTTCCTCTTCCAAAATTTGGAGCATTTTTTATAGCTTTGTAGATATATTGTTTTGATTTTTTTATACTTTTACAAAGAGATTTATCTCTTGCAATAAGTGAAGCAATAGAGGCACTAAAACTACAACCTGTTCCATGAGTATTTGAAACGTCAGCTTTTTTACCTTTAAATATCTTAATTTTCCCATTTTTTTTCAACAAAACATCTACTGTTTGATTATCACTTTTTATTATATTTTTAAAGATAATATTTGTTGGAATATCTTTTAAATTTTTTATATCGTTTATATTTTCTACATCAAAAAAAAGTTTGGCTTCTAAACTATTTGGTGTTATTAAATAAGCATATTTAAAGTTTGATTTTAAACTATTTATAGCTTCATCATCAAGTAGTTTTGAACCAGCTCTTGAAATAGCAACAGGGTCTAAAACTATTGGAATATTTAAATCTTTTATAGTTTTAAAAACTTCAAAAATAAGCTCTTTTGAGCTTAGCATTCCTATTTTTATACAATTTACTTTAAAATCTTCTATTACGGATTTTATCTGTTTTACTACGAATTCAGGTTTTAAAACAACTACATCAGTAACTCCTAAAGTATTTTGTACTGTAACTGCTGTAATTGCTGTTGTCATAAAAACTTTGTGATAAAAACCACTTTTTATATCAGCTTGAATACCAGCTCCACCGCTACTATCACTTCCTGCTATGCTTAAAACTATTTTCATATTCTGCCTTTTAAATTTCGTATTCCTTATTTAAAAGGAATCTATAATTTTTTGACTACTTTTTAACGCAATTTATGAAAATTACTAAAAGTAGGAAAACTCTAAAGAAATAAACGAGTTGATTTAAAACTTGTTAAATCTAAAAATATGTTAAGTATAATTAAAAAAAGGTTAAAATGCTCCTATAAATTGCTAACAAATAGGAAAATAGATGAAAATCAAAGATATTTTAAAATCAAAATCAAAAGAGCTTGTAAACATAGCAAGTGAAAATACAACAAAACTTTTTGACTATCCAAAAATTAAAAGCAAACAACTAAAAGATATGATAAATTTAAAGATTAGAGAAAAAGCAATAATAGCAACAAAAGCTAGATTAATTGAAAATAGTAAAAATATAAATGATTTTAGTGATGAAGATTTAGAGATAATTATTGCCGATGAAGAGAGAAAAATAGTTGATGATTTAAAAACAAAATCTTTAGTAGTAGCTCTTGCAGCTTTAGGTATAAACTTCTTTGTGTAAGGATAATAAATGTTTAAACAAATGAAATCAGCTCTTTTTTGGTACTACTTATATAAGTTTAGAAAAAGAGCTATTTTTATATTCTTTCTTCTTTTAGTGGCACTTTTTTCTGGATTTATATATGGTGATGTTGTTGAGTATTTAAAACTTACACAAAATATTGAGTATTTAAAATATGTTTTAGCTCTAAAATGGTTTATAATAATTTTTAACTCTTTATTATCTATTTATTTAATTTTAACACTTTTTAAAAATAGTGAAAATCAAGAAAAGAGTAGTGTAAAAAAAGATAAAGTTGAAACTAAAAATAGTTTTACTCAAAGAGAAACTGATCTTTTACATAAGAAAAAACTCACAAATAAAGCAGAAAATATAATAAAAAATAGATAAAATCATTTTTAGTATAAAATAAAATTGTCTTAAAATAAGTTTTTTAATCTTAATTAAATTTTAATATGTCACAATACGAAAAAATTATCTTTCTATTTTTCTTAAAAAATCTAAACCTTTAAAATGAAATGAGTATATGATGAGAGTGGTTGTAGGCATAATAACTGATAATAAAGAAATATTATTATTAAAAAAGAATAATCCAGACTGGCAAAAAGGGTTATACAATGGAATAGGTGGAAAAGTTGAATTAAATACAACTCCACTTGAAACAATAATAAAAAAATGTCAAGAGGAGTTGGGTGTAAATATTTCAAATTGGATAGAGTTAGATAGTGAAATATCATCAAGTGGTATAGAGATTGTATATTTCTTGACTACTTTAAATGAAGGTGAAATAAAAAAGCTACAAAGCCAAACAGATGAAAGAGCAGAACTATTTTCTATAAATAATCTTCCTACAAATATATTTCAAGATTTAAAAATTCAAATAGAGAGACAATTTTTTAAACCAAAAAATAAGATGAATAGAAAAACAAAATTGCTTATTTATATTTTGATTCCTATATTTATTATTTTACTCTCTTTAATGATTGTTGGAAAAATTAAAACAGGTAGTTTCTTATACTACCTTACAGATAAAAAAGAGGATATAGATAAAGATAAATCAGTAGAATTTATAAAAGGTTTTAAATCAAAATTATTTGGAGAGTAATTTATAGAAGTTTTTCAAGATCATCTAGCTTATTTATAAAAAAATCAGCTTTTGTAAAATCTTGATTTTTTGTAAACTCATTTTTTACAACAATACAATCAATATTTGCTCTTTTTGCACTCTCTAAACCTCTTTGAGAATCTTCCACAACTATCGCTTCGAAAGGTTTTGAACAAAATTTTTCTAAACCTTTTAGATATGGTTCTGGATTTGGTTTTGCTTTTTCATAATCTTCAACACAAAGTACAAAATCCATAAAATCAGCAATTCCTCTATTTTTATGAATTAGCTCAAAATCAACTCTTCTTGAAGTTGTAATTATCGCCATTTTATATTTTTTTGATAGGTTTTTTAAAATATCTTTTACTTTTGGAATGTTTATATCTTTTGTTTGTAAGAATTCTTGATAAAAACTATCTCTTAATTTTCGGTGTTTTTCTATGATATCTTTTTCAATATTATAAATTTCTGCTAGTTCAAAAGCACTTCCACCTTTTACCATAATATTTTGGTAAAAATCCATCTCAAGATTTAAACCCAAAAGAGCAAGAGATTTTTTATTTGCTTCAAAGTACCATTTTTCAGTTTCAACCAAAACACCATCATTATCAAAAAGAATATATTTTTTTAAATTTTTCATTTTTTAACCTTTAAAAAAGAGAATAAAAAAAGGAAGCCTTTTAAAGCTTCCTTTGTTTTATAGGAGGAGAAAAAGTTAAAATTAATTAACTTGTAAGAGAATTATATAAATTCATCATTAACCTCTTATAAATACAAAATTAATAGATAGTAAATAAGAGCAATTTTATCTTATTTATCCCATTTTGCCTTTGGAGCTTCATAATCTTTTATTTTTTCTATAATTTCATCAATATTATCACTAACAATCAACATATCAACAAATCTTCTATCCATAAAACCACTGTTTGAGCAAGAGTAGAAAAATTCAATTAATTTATCATAATATCCATTTATATTTACAAAAGCACATGGTTTTTTATGATATCCAATTTGTGAAGATGCAATTACATCAATAATCTCTTCAAATGTTCCATAACCACCTGGAAGAGCTATAAAAGCATCGCTTAGCTCCTCCATTTTTGCTTTTCTCTCTCGCATACTATCTACTTTATATATTTTTGAAATATTTGTATTTTCAAGCTCTTTTCCAACTAAATCAAAAGTTATTACACCTGTTACTTTATTTCCTAAACTTAAAGATTTATTTGATATAACTCCCATTAATCCTTGTTTTGAACCACCATAAACAATATTTATACTGTTTTTATATAATTTTTCTGCAAGTTCTATAGTTTTTTCTTCATATATTTTACTATTTCCAAAAGCAGAACCACAATAAATCGCTACATTCATAAATTAATTCTCCTAATTCTTTGTTTTAAATGGTTTAAATATAAATAGCAATCTTGGAAGCAAAATAAGATTTGCTATTAAAACACTAATCATTACAACTGCTGTTAAAAGACCAAAATATATAGTTGGAACTAGATTTGAAAGCATTAATATTGAGAATCCAATAACAACAATAATTGTTGTATGATACATAGGATGACCAACTGTATTTATTGCTTTATTTATTGATACTTTATAGTTTCCATGACTTTGTTTGTACTCAAAATCAAATCTATGCATAAAATGAATAGTATCATCAACAGCGATTCCTAAAGCAATAGCTGCAATTGTAATAGTCATTATATCTAGTGGTATTTTAAGCCAACCCATAATTCCAAAAACAAGAGAAATAGGAATTAAGTTTGTAACTAAAGCTATTAAAACCATTTTTATATTTCTAAATAGTATTAAAAACATAATTCCTAAAACAAAAATAGAAGCTCCAGCAGTTGAAATTTGTGACTCAAACAAAGATTGAAGCATATTATTGTATAAAATCATAAGGTTTGTAAGTCTAAAAGTTGTATCTTTGTTTGTGATAATATCTTCTAAATCTCTATTAATCTTTTTTATAAGTTCATTTCTTCTTAACTCATCATTTGAATCAATTATTCTCATACTAATTCTAGCTTCATTTGCTTCAATATTTACAAAAGGGCTTAAAATAAGTTTTTTATAATCTTCGGGAAGTTGATTGTAAATAAGTGCTAGAGTTATTCCATCTAAATCTTTATTATCATTTAAAGTTTTTCCAATCTTAAGTAAAGTTGCTAAGGATTGAACTTTTCCAACTTCAGGAATATTATCAAGATAATCATGTATTTTTGTTATTAACTCCATTTTATCTTGAGAAAACCAGTATTGTTTATCATCATTTTTTGATATAAATTCGTTTTCAAAATCATCAAAATCACTATTTTCTTCTATTTTTACTATATTTTTATCTTCTTTAAATTTTATAATAACATCAAGTGGAGTTGTACCTCCTAGATTTTCATCAATTACTTTCATACCTTTGTAAATTTCTGTATTTGATTTAAAATAGTTTATAAAAGAGTTTTCAACAAAAATTTTTGAACTTCCAACAATAGAAAAAATTGTAGTTAAAATTGCCAAAGTAATTATAATTTTTCCACGGTTAATTATAATATTTGGTAATTTTGGTATAAAAGATCTTATTTTCTCTTTTTTTTCAACTTCCGCTCTTTTGCCAATAAGTATCAAAAAGATTGGAAAATATATAAAAGTTAAAACTAAAGATACCAAAATACCAACACTCATCATAAGCCCTAGATTTATAACTGGTTCAATATTTGATAAAACCAAAGATGAAAAACCAACAACTGTTGTAATAATTGCAAAAAAAGATGGAATTAGTTTTGATAAAACAGTGTTTATTGTTAGTTTATATTGACTTGCATTTTTGTATTTAAAGTATAACTCTTTATATCTTTCGACTAAGTGAACTACCATTGACATTGTTATTATAAGTTGTAAGGCAACAAAATTTGAAGATATTACTGTAACTTCCCAAGAAAATATTCCCAAAATCCCAGATGTACTTAAAATTGAGATAAAACAGATAAATAGAACTATAAAAACCCATCTAAAGCTTCTAAAAATGTAGTATAAAACAAAGATAAAAATGAAAATAAGACTAATTCCATAAATCAACAAATCATTTTTGACAAAATGAACAGCATCATTAGCTATCATACTAACTCCGCCTAAGAATATCTTTGCATCACCTTCATAATTTTTTATAATATTTCTAATATCTTCAATATTTTTGCTATCTTTTACTCTTGAAGTTTCTCTATACTCTTTAAACTCTAAGTTATTTCTTTCTAGTTCTTCTATATCTTCTTTAGTTAAAGCTTGAACATCTTGTTTTTTTAAAAGATTCTCTCTTTTTTCAATAAATTCAAAATATTTTTTATCATCTTTTAGGTGAAGGATTAAAGCAGTTGTTTTAAAATCTGAACTTACAAGAGCATTTTTATATAAAGGTGAGTTTAAAAACTCATTTTCTACTAAAGACTTATCAAACTCTTTTGTACTTAAACTATCAACTCCTGCAACTAAGTCTGAAATAGGGCGAATTGGAGATTGAAGAAGAGGAACTGTAAGAATTGAATCAACTTTTGCAATATTTTCAACTTTTTCAAAATCATTAGAGATATTTTTTATAGTATTTAAAGTTTCATCATCTAAAAGATTTTTTTTTGGACTAAAAGTAACTATTAAAAAGTTTGAGTTTTCATATTTCTTAAAACTCTCTCTAAAAAATTTTAAATCTTCATCATCTTCAAGAAGCAGTGTTTCTGCACTTGCATCAATTTGCACATCTTTTGCATTATAAGAAAGGTAGCTCACAAAAATTGTGGCTACTATTAAAAATAAAAAAGGATACTTAAAAATTAAAGTATCATATATTTTTTTATACATAAACTATTGATTTTTAAACTGTTTAAACATTTCATTAAAAGATTTCTCTTTTAGAAGTCCAGCAAATTGTTGTCTATAAGTTTGTATAATACTAACACCAACTAAATCAATATCATAGATAAACCATTCACCATTTTTTTCATAAAAATTGTAGTTTATACTATAATTTCCCTCTTTTCCTATAAGTTCAGTTTTTAGTTGAAGTCTTGTATTGTTATATGGTTCAAGAGTTAAGATTTTTACTTTTTGATCATTATAAAGCTCTAGTTTATCGCTATAAGATTTTTTTATCTTATCTTCGAATACTTCACTAAACTCTTTTTGTTTTGCCTCATCTATACTATTCCAAGCATCTTTTCCAAGAGCTATTTTTGCCATAAGATCAAAATCAAAAGTGTCATCTACAATAGTGATAACTTCTTTTTTCATCTCCTCTTTTGACAAGCTTTTATCTTTTAAAACCAACAATACTTTGTCTATTTTATTTTCCATTTGAGTTTTTATATCCTCTTTTTTAAGTGCATAACTACTAGAAGATATTGTTAATAAAATTATTAAAATTTTTAATAAGTTATTTTTAAATATATTACTCATTTATCTCTCTTTCTCTTTTTTGATTATAAGAATCTCTTAAATATGGGTATAAATCTATAGCATCTCGTTTAATAATCTCATACATATTTGGATTAAAAGAGTACTCATTTACTTTATACCAAGAGTCAATTGCTATTGCTTGCCCTATATTTTGAGGAATTTTATACTCCAATGTATTGTGTCCTAATCTATCAGTTGGCGATAATAAGAAATCACCCGCAAGCCCTATAATATCTCTAGGATTTGAAGGTCCTAAAAGTGGTAAAACTATATGAAAACCTTGACCAACTCCCCAGTATCCTAAAGTTTGTCCAAAATCTTCTCTATAAATTTTCATGCCTAAAGTATTTGTTGCTTGATCCATAAATCCACCAAATCCCCAGATAGTATTTACCAAAAATCTTCCTAACTCTTTTCCTGCATTCTCAAATTTAAACTGTAAAAGATTATTTGCAAATCTAATAGGAAAAAATAGATTTGTAAAAAAGTTATTTATACCAGTTCTTGCAACTTCTGGTACAACATAAGCATAACCTTTTGCTGTTGGAGTTAGAACATATGTATAAAAACTATCATTAAAAGATGTCATAACTCTGTTGTATCCACTTAGTGGATCAAATACTACACTATTTGTGGGTTTAAACTCATTTTCTAAATCTTCAGGAAAATTTCCTTCATTTGCAAAGCAAAATATTGATAGTAATAATGTTAATAATATTTTTCTCAAAATGGTCCTTTTTAAATAAAAATAAAATTGTAGCTAAAGTTTATAAAGAGAAAACTTTAACTATTTTATTAATATATTTTTAGATACAATACCACCTAAAAAATATTATTTTATGGAGTTTTTTATGGGAAGAGCTTTTGAATATAGAAAAGCAGCAAAGATGAAAAGATGGGGAAATATGTCAAGAGTATTTCCAAAATTAGCTAGAGCTATCGAAGTTGCAGCAAAAAGTGGTGTTCCTGATCCTGAAATGAATTCAGCTTTAAGAACTGCTATTTTAAATGCAAAAGCTGAAAATATGCCAAAAGCAAATATAGATGCAGCTATAAAAAGAGCAACAGGAAAAGACTCAGCAAACTTTTCTGAAGTTAATTTTGAAGGTAAAGGACCTCATGGAGTTTTAGTTTTTGTTGAAACAGCAACAGACAACAACACAAGAACAGTTGCAAATATAAAAATGTATTTTAATAAAACACAAGGACAAGTTGTACCAACTGGTTCTTTAGAGTTTTTCTTTGATAGAAAAGCTATTTTTGAATTTGCAAAACCAGCTAATTATGAGTTAGAAGAGTTAGAACTGGAGCTAATAGATGCTGGACTTGAAGAGCTTGAAGAAGAGGATGGTTTATGTTTAGCTTATGCAAACTATACTGACTTTGGAAATATGAATCAAAAATTTGAAGAACTTGGAATTGAACTTACAAAAGCAGAGTTAAAAAGAATTCCAAATAACCCACAAGAGTTTACGGAAGCACAACAAGAAGATATTGGAAAGCTTATAGAAAAGCTAGAAGATGATGATGATGTGCAAGCTGTTTATACAAATATTGCATAAAAATCAAAAGTAGGGTGTAGTATTTTAATCTATACCCTAAGAAAATATAAAATCTTTACAAAATTTAAAATCTAATTTATAAGTTGATGTTTTACAAAATCTTTATAATGTCCTGTTTTATCTTCAAGTTCCAAATGAGTTCCACTTTGTACTAATTCACCATCTTCAAGTACAAAAATCTTTGAAGCATTTTTTACAGTGCTTAATCTGTGAGCGATTGTAATTACTGTTTTATCTTTTAAAATATTTTCAAGATTTTCAAAAAGTTTTGTCTCTGTTTGTACATCTAAAGCTGAAGTTGATTCATCGAAAATAACTACGCTAGGATTTGCTAAAATCATTCTAGCAATTGATAATCTTTGTCGCTGACCACCACTTAGTCTTATTCCCATTTTCCCAACAATAGTATCTAAACCATCTGGTAAATTTTCAAGCATAGAGTTTAATTGAGCTATTTTTAAAGCCTCTTTAATCTTTTCATTACTTATATCTTCACCCATTGTAAGGTTAAATCGTAAAGTATTATTAAATAAAATAGGCATTTGAAGAACCAAAAATATATGCTCTCTTAAACTCTTTTTTGAAATATTATCAATACTTATATCGTTGTATAAAATATCACCACTATTTTTTGCATAAAATCCAGCGATAAGTTGTGAAATAGTAGTTTTTCCACTTCCACTAGCTCCAATTATTGCAACTTTTTCACCACTTTTTATAGAAAAACTAATATTTTTTAATGTTGTTTTATCTTCTGTATAAGAAAAAGTAAGATTTTTAAGAGTTATATCTATCTTCTTGTCTTTTAACTCTATATTTCCATCACTTTCAGTTTTTAGTTCTAAAACTTTGTTAATTCTTCCAATAGCTGCTTTTGCACTAGCAAGAGAGTATTGAATAGATAAAATCTCTTGAACAGGAGTCATAATAAACCAAATGTATCCAAACATAGCAAACATAAGTCCAATTGATAAATCACTATAAGCTACTAATAAAAGTCCTGTTGCTCTAAATATTTCAAAAGCAAAAAGGAAAATTGTATATGAAAACTTTTCATAGGCTACACTTTTGTAGTTGAACTCATTTGAAGCTCTTTTTATATCTTCAGCTTTTTTTATAGATGTATCAAAAAAATTATCTTCTTTATTACTTGCTTTTATTTGAGAAAATAGGTCTAAAGTCTCATTTATATTATTTTGGAAAGCTTCAATAGTGGCATTTTCCTCTTTTTTAAGTTCACCTGTTTTTTTAGCAATTCTTCTTGATATTATTGCAATTGTTGGTTGAGTTAAAAGTATCATTAATCCTAAAACAAAATCTATTTTTATAATTACAAAACCAACAGCTAAAAGAGTCAAAGAAGAAGTTATAAGTTTGCTTGAAACATTTACAATAAAACTATCAAGAGTGTTTACATCTGTTATTAAGTTTGCAGATATCTTTCCACTTCCTAAACTTTCATACTCATTCATATTTACTTTTTTTAGATGATTTAAGAGTTTTACTCTAATGTCAAATATTACTATTTTTGATATTTTTGTAAATATTTTTGTATTTATAACTCCAAAAATAAAGTGAAAAGCTCTTAAACAAATCACAACAGCAGTAACAATTGCAACATAATAAAAAGCATTTCCGCTACCAAAAAACTCATTTATATTATTTACAAAAAAGTCTGGTTTATTTAGTAAAACTTCATCAACCAAAAGTGGAAGTAAAAGAGGAATAGGAACGCTTATTAAAATTCCTATTACTGTAAAAATTTGTCCTAAAATTAGTGCTTTTTTATTTTTTAATAAAAGTTTATATATAGATTTTAAAGATATTTTGTTATTCATAGAGCCATTATATCAATTTTTTGCTACAATAAACAATTATTCTACAGTTCTTGAGTAAAGTAAAAATAAAAAAAGAGTTGGATCTATGCGGAAGTTAATTTTGTGTTTTTTTATTTTAATGACTTTTGGTTTTGCAAAAGAGAATTTTAGCCAAATGAGTAATCAGGAGCTAATAGAGATTATAGGGTTTGTTGATGAGAAAGATATGGCAGATTTTCAAAAAGAGCTAGAAATAAGATTGGGAAAGATGAATACTCATGAAAAAGCTCAATATGAAAAAAGATTAGTTGAAACACCTGAAAGAAAGATAATTGAAGATGAAGAGTAAAATTTTACTGCTTGAAGATGATTATAACTTAAGCGAAACAGTTTGCGAATATTTTGAAGAAGAGGGCTTTGATGTAGTTTGTGTATATGATGGAGATGACGCTTTATCAAAAATATATGAACAAAACTTTGATTTACTTCTTTTAGACGTAAATGTTCCAAAAAAGAGTGGTTTTGAAGTATTAAAAGAGGTTAGAGCTATTGGAAAAACAACTCCTGCAATATTTATAACATCTTTAAACTCTATGAGTTCTTTAGAAGAGGGATTTCTTAGTGGTTGTGATGATTATATTAGAAAACCTTTTGAGATAAAAGAGTTACTATTAAGAGTTCAAACTTTAATAAAAAAAGAGTTTTCAAATAAAAATGAAGTAGTTGAAATTTCTCCTAATGTTACATTTAATACAATCTCAAATGAACTAAAATTAAATAATGAAGAGATAAAATTAAATTTAAAAGAGTTAAAACTTTTGAAATTTTTTCTTCAAAATCCAAATGAACTACTCTCTCACGATAGAATTTATGATTTTGTTTGGGATTATGATGAAGAGTATAGTGATAACTCTTTAAGAACTTATATAAAAAACCTTAGAAAGATTTTGGGAAAAGATAAAATTGTTAGTTTTAAAAAGCTCGGGTATAGATTTATCCAAGAGTGAAACTAGAACTATTATTGGGTTTAGTTTAATTTACTCAATATTAGTTTTGGTTATTTTGGGTGTTATTACTTTTTTATATTATCAATTTAAAAAAGATTTAATGCTTCAAGATGTTAGACAAACTCTTCAAAACTACTCAAATACTCAAATTGCAAATTTAAAAGAGTTACATATTAATATTGATAAATCAGATATATATCCAAGAGATGAAAGATTTAATTCGGCTATTTATGATAGCTCAAAAAAGAAAATTTTTTCAACTTTACTTATGGGCGATGTAAAACTAGATGAAGTTATATATTTAAAAGATGGGTATATTCATTTAATCAAAGAGCCAGAATCTTACTATTTAGGTAGTAAATATGTAATTGTTGAGATAGAAGATGATAATATTTGGTTTTTAAATATTAAATATAAAATGCTTTTTTGGTTTTTGTTTTCATTTATTTTGCTTCTATTTGTTGGATATTTTATTGCAAAACTATTTTTAAAACCAATGAGAGAGTCTATACAAATGCTTGATAGATTTATAAAAGATACAACGCATGAGTTAAATACTCCAATTGCTGCAATTTTATCAAATATACAGATGATAAATAAAGATAATATTGATGAAAAGTTAGCAAAAAAGATAAATAGAATTGAAATAGGTGCAAAAACAATTTCAAATATATACGAAGATTTAACTTTTGTCTCTTTAAATAATCAGATAATCTCAAATAATGAAAAGTTGAATTTTTCTCAAATTTTAAATCAAAGAGTTGATTTTTTTAAATCAATTGCTAATAGTAAACAAATTGAGTTTATTTTAGATATAAAAGAGAATGTTTTTATAGTTTGTGATATAAAAAAACTATCAAAACTAATAGATAATATTCTTTCTAATGCAATAAAATATAATAAGTTTCAAGGATTTATAAAAGTTACTTTAAAAGATAAAATTTTAATAATTGAAGATAGTGGAAAAGGTATGAGTAAAGATAATTTAGCAAATCTTTTTACAAGATATAAAAGATTTGATAAAAGTGTAGGTGGCTTTGGAATAGGGCTTAATATTGTATCTCTTATAGCAAAAGAGTATGATTTGAAAATTGATGTTATTTCAAAAATTGATGTAGGAACAAGGATAAAAATAAGATGGCAAGATTAGTGATTTTTTTATGTTTAACATCTATTTTTGCTTTTTCTAATCCAAAAAATATTTATGAAAGAAATTGTGTGACTTGTCACAATAGAATTCCTGTTACTATAGATAAATACTTTTATAGATATTTACTTGAATATAGTAGTGAAGAAGATGTTAAAAAAGCTATGTTTGAGTTTTTAAAAAACCCTACAAAAGAGAAGAGTTTGATGTCTGAATCTATTATAAAAAGATTTGGATTAAAGAAAAAAACAAGACTAACTGATAATGAATTAAAAGAGGCTTTGGATATTTATTGGAGTGAGTATAATCTTTTTGATAAATTAAAGTAAAAGAGAGAGATTATCTCTCTTTAGTTATAAGCTCTTTGTAAAGCTTTTCATGAGCTTCTATTTCAACTCTACTAGCTTTTCTTCTACAAGATAAAAATCCTTTTGTATTTTCACTAGTAACTGTTGGAAATACAGTTGCATAAACCCAATAAAAATCTCCGTTTTTTGCACGATTTTTTACATATCCTGTCCAAATATTGCCTTTTTTTACAGTTTCCCACAAATCTTTAAATGCAACTTTTGGCATATCTTTATGTCTTATTATATTGTGTGGTTGACCAATTAACTCATCTATATCATAACCTGCAATCTTACAAAAATCATCATTTGCAAATAATATGATACCTTTTTCATCTGTTTCACTCACTAAAAAAGTGTAATCATTAAGCACTATCTCTTTTGACATATCTACTCCTTAATTTAACTTACTTTTTTAGTTTTTGCATCTTCCACTAAAATTTTTGCCATAGCTAAAGTTTCATTTGCAATTATTGCAACATTGCTAGCTTCACTAGCATTTTCTTGAGTTACTCTATCCAAAATAGATACAGCATCATTTATCTGTTCTATCCCTTTTAATTGTTCACTAGAAGCAATGCTTACATCTTGAATAATATCTATAGTTTCAGAAATTAATTTATTTAAGTTACTATATCCAGCTTTCATCTCATCTGATATTTTTTTACCATCATTTGTTTTGCTTGTTGCATTTTCAACTAAATCTTTTATCTCTTTTGCAGCTTCTGCACTTCTATTTGCTAAATTTCGCACTTCTTGTGCAACAACTGCAAAACCTTTTCCAGCTTCACCTGCAGTTGCAGCTTCAACAGCGGCATTTAACGATAGAATATTTGTTTGGAATGCTATTTGATCAATTACTTCTATAGCTTCATTTATTGCTTCAACTTTCGCATTTATCTCATCCATAGAAGAAGCTGTTTTATTTGCTAAATTTTCACCTAAAATTACACTATCTTTTACATCTTTACTTAAGTTTGACATTTTATGAGCATTTTGAGTGTTATTTTTTGTTATTCCTGTAATCTCTTCAAGAGCAGCAGCTGTCTCTTCAAGACTTGCTGCTTGTGCATTTGCTTTGTTTGCTAAATTTTCAACACTTCTATTCATAGTTAAAGAGTTTTTTTCTAGTAATGTTCCATTTTCTAGATTGTGTTTAGCATTGTTATTTAATTCAGAACCAAGTTGATTAATCTGCTCCATAGCAAGTTTCATTTTACCTTTTAAAATAGGATTTATATTTACCTGTCTTCTATAATCATGCTCAGAGTAAAGTCCTATAATCTCAACTAAATCTTCAATATTTGTATTTGCTCGAACTAACATTTTATTTACAACTTCTTTTAAAGTATGTACCATAAAGTTTGATGTACTTGAAGTTATTTGTGTAGAGTATATACCTTGAGCTACTTTGTCAAGAGCAATTACAAGTTCTCCCAAAACATGCATATCATCTTTTCTCATTCTATCGTATTTATCAAAATATTGGTTCAACTCTTTAAGTATGGCACCTATATCATCATTTTTTATATATTCAGCTTTTCTAATATTATTTGTTTTGAAAAACATATAATCCATAAGATTTTCTATATAATCTTTTATTCTATTAATACCACCTACAACTCTTTGCATAGAGTTATAATTTATATATCCAACTATAATAGCAAATACAATGTTTACAGCAATAATAGCAGATATTTTATGATCACTTAAGATAGCAACAGTACTAATAGCAGCAAAACCAATTTGGCTTAGAACCATAATTAGGAAAAAACGTTGTTTTGAGGTAAGATTCATAAGCATTTAGAAACCTTTTTGTAAGATTTAAGATTATAGATAAATAACTTTTAAATACATCTTAAGTACAATTGACAAAGATACCATATAATAGATGTTTTAAGAGTTTTTAAATAAAGTTGATCCAACTCTTATTAAGTTTGAGCCACATGCGATTGCAAGTTCAAAATCTCCACTCATTCCCATAGAACAGTATCTTGCACCAAAAGGTTTTAGTGAATCAAAAATTTCTTTTGTAATAATAAAGCTATCTTTTATTATTTTTTCATCTTCACTATTTGCTCCAATAGTCATAACACCTTTTAAAATAATATTTGGACATATATTAATAATATTTTTATATATTTCTACTGCATCTTTTGGGTCAACTCCACTTTTACTATCTTCATAACTTGAGTTTATTTGAAGTAAACAAGAGATTTTTTTATTTTTTTCAACTAATCTCTTATTTAGCTCAATTGCAAGTTCTAAAGAGTCCAAAGAGTGAATTAAAGTTGGGTTTAGGTCTATTAGATTGTTTATTTTATTTTTTTGTAAAGTACCAACAAAATGCCACTCTATTGGAAGTTCATCTAAAGCTTTAGATTTATCTCTTAAATCTTGAACTTTGTTCTCTCCAAAGGCTCGCTGACCAACTTCGTAAAGAGTTTTAATATCTTCAATAGTTGAATATTTTGAAATACCAACAATTTTTACTATATGATGCTCACTAACTCTAAGTCTAGCTGCTTCAACTTTTGTAATTAAGTTGTCAAGATTTTTTGTAGCAATAATTTTTTCCATAAAATACCTTTTAGTTATTTAAAAATATTCTGTTAATATCGTTATAAATTCCAAGTAGCATCAAGCTTCCTAAAATCAACCATCCCATTATTGTAAGAAACATAAAAACTTGATCACTAGGTTTTTTTCTCATAATCATCTCGTATAGATTAAACATAATATGTCCACCATCAAGTGCTGGAATAGGAAGAAGATTTAAAACTCCCAAATTTACAGATATTAAAGCTGTGATTGTTAAAAGTGCTATTAAAGAGCTTTCACTAGCATCACTTATAACTTTTCCAATAGTAATAACTCCACCAATTTCACTACTAGGAATTACTCCAGATATTAGTTTTTGAACACCTTGAAAAATCATAGTTGAGGCAAAAATAGTTTTTTCATAAGCATAAAGCAAAGAGTCAAAAAAACCTAATTCTAAAGTTACTACTTCACCTTTTGGTGCTACTCCTATCATTCTTTTTTTAATATTTTCATTAAACATATTTTGACTATCACTAACTACAGGATTAATTGTTTTTAGGATAATTTGATTATCTCTTTTTATATAAAACTGTAAAGAGCCTTGAGAACTTGTTATAACTTTACCTATTTCATCCCAAGATTTTATATCTATGTCATTTATTCTTATAATCTCATCATTAGTTTGTAATCCAGAAACTGCTGCAACTGAGTTAGGGCTGATATTTCCAATAACTGGAGCTAAAGTTTTAGCACCTATAAGTGCAATACTAAAGTATAAAATAGCTGCTAAAATAAAGTTTGCAAATGGACCTGCAAATAATATGATAATTCTTTGCCAAGGTTTTTTTGTATTGTATGAGTCATTTCCTGTTTCTACTAAAGTAGGTTTTGAGTCATCTTGACCTTTCATTTGTACATATCCACCAAGAGGTATCATAGCAAACTGCCAAGTTGTACCTGCCCAATATTTACTATAAATTGCTTTTCCAAATCCAATTGAAAACTTTTCAACCTTTACACCAAAAAATCTTGCTGCTAAAAAGTGTCCTAATTCATGAAAAAATACTAAAAAAGATAAAACCAGTAAAAAAGTAATAGTACCCAAAAAAATCCTTAAGCTTTGAAGTAATCTCTAGTATATTCAAAACCAGAGTATAGAGTTAAAGCTACAGCAAACCATAAAAGAGTTGTTGCATATGGCCAATTCATAATTAAAAATCCAATAGCAAACATTTGAGCTACTGTTTTTACTTTTCCAGCCATTGTACTTGCTACATTTTTGCCTTCAGCTACTGCAACAACTCTAAGACCTGTTATAAAAAACTCTCTTGAAAGTATTAAAAAAACAGCCCATACATCAGCTCTATCAATAACCATTAAACCCAAAAAACCAGCAAGAACAAGCATTTTATCAGCAAGTGGATCTAAAATTCCACCAAGTTTTGTCATTTGATCCCAAGTTCTTGCAATATATCCATCAAAAAAATCTGTAACAGAAGCAATTACAAATATAAGTCCAGCAAAATAGTCAAACCAAGATGGATGCCAAGATGAGAAAATTGTATTGTCCCTATCTACAAAAAACCAAAGCATTAGCGGAGCTAATGCTATTCTAAATAGAGCTAAAATATTTGGAAGATTTAGATTTTTTGACATTATCTAAAAGTTGTCCCACCATCAACTATTAATGTATGACCTGTAATCCAAGAAGCATCAGAAGTACATAAAAAATAACAAGATTGTGCTAAATCTTCAGGTTGACCAATTCTATTTAATGGAGAGTATTCCGCTGTTTTTGCTTTTACCTCTTCATAGTTTGTAAATGCTTTTAATGCATCAGTATCAATTGGACCACCTGAAACTGCATTTACTCTAATTCCAAATTCACCAAGTTCATTTGCTGCATATCTAACCATTGCTTCTACAGCAGCTTTATTTGTACCATGACCCGCATAGTTTTCAATATATACCAAATTTCCAGTTGAAGATAGAGATACAATAGCTCCTCCTCCAACTTTTTGCATTCTTTTTGCTGCTTGTTGTGCTCCACAAACAAAGGCATTTACAGTTGCAGTATAAATATTGTTTAATCCTCTTGGTTTTAATTTCATAAATTTACCATAACCACCTACAACAGCTCGTCCATAAATCATAGCATTTGAGATAAAGAAATCTACTCTATCAAAATCTTTATCAATCTCTTCAAAAAGTTCACTATATTTTTCAGGTTCTAAAATATTAAATGGGTAAGCTTTGCATTTTACACCAAATTTAGATTCAACATCTTTACAGATTTCTTCTGCTACTTCACCATTTGAATTGTATGTGAATGCAACATTTACACCATTACTTGCAAATTTATAGACACACTCTTTTCCGATACCTTTTGTACCACCTGAAATTACTAAAGTTTTACCTTTCATATTACAATTCATTATTTTACTACCTCATATTTTTTTAAGATTTTTTCTAATTTGTCTAAAGTTTCATTACTTGGGTTTGTTAATGGTAATCTAAACTCTAAGCTATCTAATAAACCGCTTAAATACATAGCTGCTTTTATAGGAATAGGGTTGCTTTCACAAAATAGAACTTTGTTTAATTCAAATAAATCATTATGAATTTTTAAAGCTGTTTGAAAATCTCCACTCATAACTGAGCTTACAAGTTTTGATTTTAAATTTGGAACTAAATTTGAAGTTACAGATATAATACCTTTTGCACCACTTGCTAACATTGCAAAATCTACACTATCATCACCTGAGAAAACAAAGAAATTTTCTCTTTGTGAAATAATTGCAGTAGCTCGTTCAAGTGAACCAGTTGCCTCTTTTATACCATAAATATTTTTTACATCATCAAAAAGTCTAATAGCTGTCTCTGGTAATAAATCAACACCAGTACGTCCTGGAACATTATATAACATAAAAGGGATTTCAACTGATTGAGCTATTGTTTTATAGTGCTGATATAGTCCTTCTTGAGTTGGTTTATTATAGTATGGAGCTATTGATAAAATTCCATTTGCCCCAATCTCTTGAGCGAATTTTGCAATATCACATGCTTCACTAGTTGCATTTGAACCAGCTCCTGCAAGAACTTTTACTCTTGTATTTTTACAAGTAGCAACTGCTACTTCTATACACTCTTTGTGTTCTTTATGTGAAAGTGTAGCGCTTTCACCTGTTGTCCCTACTGGAGAAACAGCATCTACACCATTTGCAATTTGTCTTTTTATAAGAGTTTCATATTTTTCTAAATCAAGTTTTCCATTTTTAAATGGTGTAACTAAAGCAGTCATAGAGCCAATAATGGTATCCATCTTTTTCCTTTTATTGTTTATTTTCTTTTAAAATAAGAGTTGTTGAATTCTCTTTTACTAAATATTTTTTTGCAACATTTACAATATCTTCAACTTTTAGTTTTTCTAAATTTGCTTCATACTCTAAAAGTGGTTTTATATTGTCACGAACAAGATAAGTTCCAAAAAGAGAAGCTACATCGCTAGAGCTTTCTAAAGAGTATATAAAGTCTGCTTTTGTATTTATTTTAAGCTTATCTAACTCTTTTTCTTTAATTTCGCCTTTTTGAATTTTCGATATTATATCTAAAATCTCTTTTTCTATTTTTAAAGCATCAACATTTTCATTTGCAACAGCCATAAACATAAAAACTCCAGGATCTTTTAACTCCATATTATAAGCATAAATACTATTTGCTAATCTTTTTTCATCTACTAAAACTTTTTGTAAAATTGAGCTTTTACCACTGCTTAAAAGTTGAGATAAAGCACTTAATGCTATTTGATCTTTATGTTCAAAATTTGGAATATGATAAGTCATAGCAAGCATTTGTACATTTGATTCTTTATTTATAATTGCTCTTCTTTCACCATCTTGTTTTGGTTCTACTGTATGAACAGAACTAGGTATCTCTTTTGTGTTTTTTATATCTTTGAAGTGTTTCTCAACATAAGAAAAAACATCATCTTTTTTTATATCTCCAGCAACTACTACTATTGCATTTTGTGGTTGATAATATGTTGAGTGAAAATCTTTTATATCTTCAATTGTCCAATTTTTTATATCATCCATAAATCCAATTGGAGTCCAGTGATATGGGTGATAAATAAAAGTATTATTAAAAACTCTAAATTGCAAATATCCCATTGGGTTATTATCTGTTCGCCAACGTCTCTCTTCTGCTACAACATCACGCTCTGGTTGAAACTCTTCATCATTTAAAGTTAGATTTTGCATAAGTTCACTAAAAAGTTCAAGAGATTTATCTGTATTTTTTGATGAAGTTTTTATATAGTAGTGCGTGTAATCAAAGCTAGTTCCTGCATTGTTTACTCCACCAAAACCTTTTACAATCTCATCAAACTCTCCAGCTTTTAGATTTTTTGTTGATTTGAAGTTTAAATGTTCTAACATATGGGCGATTCCACTTTTCCCCATAACTTCATTTCTACTTCCAACTTTGTAAAAAATATCAACAGAGACTACATTTGTGTTGTTATCCATAGGAATTGCAACAATTTGTAATCCATTGTCTAAGTTTTTTGTATAATAATTTGGCAAACTATTTGCACTCATAAACTCTCCAATAAAAATATAAATTATAAAAATTTTTAAGAAATTTCTCATTATCTTAAATTTGCTCCAATAGCTTCAGAAATATTATCGTAGCCATCAGCTTTTAAAAGTTCTAGTAAATCTTGATTTATCTTTCTAACCATTGAAGGTCCTTCAAAAATTAAACTAGAATAAACTTGTACTAAAGAAGCCCCGTTTTTTATTCTTTCATAGGCTTGATTTGCATTTGAAATTCCACCGACGCTTATTAATATAGTTTTTCCATAAAGCTCACGAGCAATCTCTTTAAATAAAAGTGAAGATTTTTCACTCAAGACTTGACCACTTAATCCTCCAAAATCTTTACAATTTGGAACTAAACTATAATCAATAGTTGTGTTTGTTGCAATAATTCCAGCTGCTCCACTATTTATAGCAGTTTTACATAACTCTATTGCTGTTTGTACTTCCATATCAGGTGCAATTTTTAATAAAATTGGTTTATTCGTAAGAGTTTTTGCCATAGAGAAAAGTTCATTTATAAACTTCTCATTTTGTAAATCTCTTAAATTTGGTGTATTTGGACTTGATATATTTATTACAATATAATCACCATAAGATTCTAACTTTTTAATTAAAGTTTTATAGTCATTTAAAGCATACTCTTCTGGAGTTGTTTTATTTTTTCCAATATTTACCCCAATAGGTATAGAAAAAGGGTAAACTTTTTTTAGATTTTTTAAAACTGCGTGAGCTCCTAAATTATTGAATCCCATTGCATTTTGAACAGATTTATATTCAGGATATCTAAACATTCTAGGTTTTGGATTTCCATCTTGTGGCATAGGAGTAGTTGTTCCAATCTCTGTAAATCCAAATCCCATACTTTTCATAGCTTTAACCATTGTTGCATTTTTATCAAATCCAGCTGCAAGACCTACAGGATTTTCAAATTTTACATTAAAAATTTTTTGATGAAGTCTTTCATCACTTATAAAATTCTTTTTTTCATAATAGTTTTTTAGTAACTTACATTTTCCAAGAAGTTTTAAACCAGATTCAGCAATATTATGAGCTCTTTCAGGTTCAAACATAAATAGTATTTTTTTTAGATTTTCATAACTAAACAAAGACTTTCCTTTTTTTAAAAATTCAAATATATTAGCAAAAAATAATCAAATATTTGCTGAATTATACAATCTTTGGTACTCTGTGCTATTTTCTAAAAGCTCTTCCTGAGTTCCAATATCTACAATTTCTCCATTTTTAAAGAGAGCAATTTTTGAAGCATTTCTTATAGTGCTTAATCTGTGAGCTATTACAAAAGTAATTCTATCTTTACTAACTTCTTCTATTACTTGACTTATTAAAGATTCGCTTTTGTTATCTAATGCAGATGTTGCTTCATCTAAAATTAATATTTTTGGATTTTTATATAAAGCTCTTGCTATTGCAATTCTTTGTCTTTGACCACCGCTTAAATTTGTTCCAAATTCATCTAAAACTGTGTTAATACCTTTTTTCATACTTAAAACAAACTCATAAGCATGTGCTTGTTTTAAAGCTTCTATAACTTTTAAATCATCAAGTTCTTCACCATAAGATACATTTGCTGCAATTGTGTCATTAAAAATATATACTCTTTGAGTTACAATACTTATATTTTCTCTTAAAGTTTTCAAAGATAAATCTTTTATATCTATATTATCAAAAGTTATTTTTCCTGCACTTGAATCATAAAATCTAACCAAAAGATTTATTAAAGATGATTTGCCTCCACCACTATCGCCTACTAGAGCTATTATTTCACCTTTGTTTGCTTCAAGATTTATATTTTTTAAAGCCTCAAGATCATCATATTTTAAAGATACATTCTCAAATTTAATACTATTTATACTATCTATTTTTTCTATTTTTCCAGATTTTATAGATGGAGATTTTTCAAAAATACTATTTATTCTCTCATTTGCTGCAAGTGCATCTTGCATCTTATTGTATAATCCAGATATTCTTTTTATTGGAGTATAAAGCATAAAAAGTGCTGCTATGAAAGAGCTAAATTCACCAGTTGTTAACTCCCCACTAATAACTTTGCTTCCACCAACTAAAATAACAGCTCCAAAAGCTAAACTTCCTAATATTTCCATAAGTGGAGATGTTAGTTCGTTTGTTTTTACTGCTTTCATATTGTATTTAAAGAAAATCATATTAAATACACTAAATTTTTTTTCTTCTAAAATTTCAGTGTTATTTGCTTTTATTATCTCAATATTATTAAACGATTCTGTAAGGCTTGATGTAATATCTGAGTTGCTCTCTTGAGATTTAAAAGATAGTTTTTTCATCTTTTTTGCTAGTAAACTTAAAGGATAAAAAGCCAAAGGTAAAACAATAAGTCCATAAAAAGCAAGTTCAGGCGAACGATAAATAACCAAAGCAACAAGAGCAACAATAGTTAAACTCTCTCTTATTATCTCTGCTAAATAGCCTGAAACAGCACTTTGAATTCTATTTATATCATTTATTATTCTACTTACAAGCTCTCCTCCATGTATTTTTTGGAAAAAATCTAAGTCCAATTTTAAAACATGTGAAAAAAGTCTATCTCTTATAATTCTTGTAATATCTTGCCCAATATAAGATATAAAATATGCTTGAATATATCCACCAAAACCTTTTGCTGTATATAAAACAACTACGATTATTGGCATAATATATAGCATATCTACATTTTTATTTATAAAAATATCATCTAAAAGAGGCTGAATTGCATAAGCTGTTCCAGCAGTTGCACTTGCAACTAGAATAATTCCAATAAAAGCATAAAAAATCTGTAATTTATAGTTTTTATAAAATGGTGTGTATTGTTTAAAAAAATTTATCATATATTCCCTAAAATTAAAAAAAAGTCTTCAATTTTATCAAATGTTTGCTAAAACTAATAGTTCTTAAACATTTTAACAAATTTATCAAAACCAAAAGCTCTTAAAGTAAGAAAAAATAGTACAAAACCACTTAGTGTTCCTGAAAAAGCTAAACCAGATGCTCCAAAAGGTTTTATTAGAATTAAAGAGAATATAATATTTGCAACTAAACTTTGAGCAGATATTTTAGCAGTTAGCACTTGTTGCTCTTTTGCATATAACCAAAGTGAAAATATTTTTGCTAAGCCAAAAGGCAAAAGTCCTATTAAATACATTTTTAAAATTAGTGCAGTGTTTATTGTGTCTTCACTTGTAAAAGCACCTCTTTGGAATAGAAGTTCTATAATAAATTTATCAAGAGCTATTCCTACAACCATTGAAATTGTCAAAACTGCAAATAAAATAAGAGCTGATTTTTTCATAAGTTTTAGAGCTTCATCTTCATTTTTATTTTTTATAGCCTTTGCAACCATTGGAAAAAGTGCTATTGAAGTTGCTATTGCAAAAATTGCAAGAGGTAGTTGAAAAACTCTATTTGCATAGTATAAATATGATATAGAACCACTAATTAACATTGAAGCTAACCAAGTATCTATAAAAGCTGAAATATGCATAGTTGAAGAGCCTAAAGTTGCTGCAAAGAAGTTTTTATAAAACTTATTTTCCTCTTTTTTCTTATGATTTTTAAATATAAATATTTTTCCTAAATTTGCTCTTCTAATTGCAATCATATGAACAATTACTTGCAAAATTCCACCAAATATAACCCCAAAAGATAGATAAAATGTAATTGTATATTGCTCAAGACCTTTTGCAATAATCAAACTAGCGATCATTGATAGATTTAAAAGTGCAGTTGAGTATGCAGTTGTTGCAAAATGGTGTTTATATTGAAGTAAAGCACCCATAAAAGTTACCACAAAAATAAGAGGTAAATAGTAAAAATTTATAGCAAATAGTGGTGCAGCTAAATTAATTGTTTCTTCACTAAATCCAATAGCAAAAGCCTTTGCAAAAAGATGAGAAAACATAGTAACAATCAAAGATAAAACAATTAAAAAAGCTAAAATTTGTAAAAATATAATAGATGAAAATCTTATTTTATATTTTGATTTTGCATATGAAGGAATAAAAGCTTGTGTAAAAGCACCATCAGCAAATATACTTCGAAATAAATTTGGAAATTTAAATGCTATAAAAAATATATCAGAATAGACATTTGCCCCCAAAATTGAAGCTGTCATTAAATCTCTTATAAAACCTGTTATTCTTGAAATTAAAATACCAGAACTGTTTGTAAAAATTGATTTTAACAATCTACTTTTTTGGTTCATTTTAACTCTTTGTAGTCATCTTTAGTATGAAAAATTATTTGCATATTTCCTCTAAATGAACCTAATTGTGCATTTAATATCTCTATTTTAGAACCATCTTTTGGTAAAATATTTTTATCTTTTGCAAACAATTTTATAGTTTTTCCACCATTAATTTGCAAATTACCTTTTGTAACAAAACCTTTTAAATTTGTAATTACTTCATTTTCATATTTAAAATCAAAAATATCTATTTTTGAACCATCTAAAAATAAATCTTTATAGTTTTTAAAACTACTATTCTCTTTTAAAATATTAAAATCTTTTATCTCTTTTAAACCATAAAAATCATAGATTTGATTAACTTGAATATTATAAGAAAAGCCTTCTTTTAAATCTTTTGCACCTTTAAAAATATAAATTGCTCTATTGTTTTCTTGTTTTATTATTGCTTTGTCACCATTTTTGTATAAAACTATAATATTCTCTAAAAATATTGGAAATAGAAGCTTCTCCTTTTTGTAAAGAGATGATATTTCACTCTTTTTTTCAATATTTTTTTCCAGTTTTTTTATACTATTATTTGAGTTATTTGTTGAAAATAGTGCAAAAATAGGAAGATGGTCTGAAAAACCTTCACCTTTATGCATTTTTTCATCTCTATTTTGGCTCATTTTCCATCGGTTTATATCATTTTTTTCAAATAAATAATTTGGTTTAAATACTGAAAATGAGCCTTTTATATATGAAAAATCTTTATTTTTTACTAAAGAAGAGCTTATTATCATATTATCAGGTGTGTTATTTTGATTTCTAAATTTTGTTGAAAATCTCTCATTTGTAGGAAGTTCTAACCAAAGATTGTAGTGAACTTTTTTATCAAAACTATTAATTTCATCTAAAATAATAAATTTATCATCAACAGTTGTATTTAAAATATGATTTATTCCAGTAATACCAGCTGTTATATTTAATCTTTGATTATTTTTAAATGTTTGAAACTCATTATAATCAGAGTTAAAATCCCCTAATAAAATATAATAGGAATCATTTGGAAGCTCTTTTAATCTATCATATAAAGTTTTTGCATATTTAACTCTATAATTTTCAGGTGATTTTTTAGAAGGCCAATGGTTATTGAAAATTTTAAATTCTAAATTTTCTAGTTTAAAAGTTGTTTCTAAAATTGGTCTATAAACTGCTTTTTCAAATTTAACATTTAAGTTTTGGCTATTTTTGATTGGAATTTTTGATAAGAAGCCAAGTCCTACTGCACTTGATGGATATTTTGTAAAGTTATAATATGAATATTGTGGTAATTTTTGTTTTAATAGTTTTATTAAATTTTCATTTTCTATCTCTTGTAGAGCAATAATATCAGCATCTAAATCTTCTATTACTTTTATTATATTTTCTAATTTTATGTTGAAATTTCTTTGATTCCATAATGATTTATTATTTGGAATATACTCATCGTATTCTGTTTTATCGTAGCTTAAATCAAAGAAATTTTCTACATTATAAGATGCTATTTTTAAATTTTGAGCATTTAAAAAAGTAGCAAAAATAAAGATTATTAGATATTTATACAAGTTTTATTTCCAAATTTTTTGAAAATTGTAGCAAATATTTTATTTTTAAATGGTAAATGTAAAATATTTATTACTCTATTTTTTAATAAAATTTATTATTTGATAATTTCCAAGAATAATTTGATTTTTTTTTTGATATAATCATCAACACTGTACTGTATATATAAAAAAGGAAAATTTATGCTGAATATTTCAGGATTATTAAAAGATTATGACTTAAAAGTTACTCCACAAAGAGTTGCTATTGTTGAAGAGTTATATACGAATGGGCATATGAATATTGATGAAATTTATAAAAAATTGATACAAAGATTTCCATCAGTTTCACTTGCAACTATTTATAAAAATATAAACTCTATGGTTGAGAGAGTTTTTCTAAGTGAAGTTAAAATTCCAAATGAAAAATCTGTTTATGAGTTAATAAAAACTGAGCATGCTCACTTAGTTTGTAAAGATTGTGGATTTATTGAAGATATTATGCTTGATTCAAGTGATATAGTGGAGCAAGTTTCTAAACTTACTCCTTTTAAAGTAGATTCAACAAATATTGTTTTAAGTGGTGTTTGTAGTAAATGTACAAATTGTTAGTTTAAGAGTTTCTAACTATTAAACTAGAAGGAAGATTGAATTGTTTTATAAGTTCTTCTTCCTTTTGTCTATGTTTCCCATTATCAACTTCGTGGTCATATCCTAAAAGGTGCAAAAGACCGTGAATAAAAAGTAAATTTAACTCATCTTCTTCACTATGCCCATACTCTTTTGCTTTCTCTTTTACAAAATCTATTGAAATTATAATAGTTCCCAAAGGTAAATGCTCGAAATCACCATCAACAGGAAAGCTCAAAACATCTGTTGCTTCATCTTTTTTTCTATATTCAAGGTTTATCTCTTTTATTGTTTGATTATCTACAATAATTAACTCTAAATCTTTTTTTGTAAGAGAGGTAACTATTTTTTCAAGTGCTACTAAATTCACCAAAAAATCTGTTTGATTTTCAAAATCTATCATTTTTTATCCTAAATTAATATATTTTTAATAGTATATTACTTTTAAAATAAATCCAAGGAGAGATTATGAGTTTAACTGTAGGGAAAAAGGCATCAATTGACTATAAAGTTGAGAAAAAAGATTTAGCATCAAATCTAAATATAGCAATTGATTTAACTTTTCCAGAAGTTTTTGCAACAGCTAGAATGATTGCTTTGATGGAGTGTAGTGCTGCAAAATTAATGTTACCACTATTAAAAGATGATGAAAAAAGTGTTGGTGTAAATGTAAATATTACACATATGGCAGCAACTTTAGAAAATGATGTAGCTATTTCAACAGCAACTTTTGTTGGAATGGAAGGGAAACTTTATAAATTTGAGATTGAAGTAATTGATAGTGCAGGAGTTTGTGGAAGAGGAACACATACAAGAGCTATTGTTTCAACTTCAAGACTTATTGAAGGTGCACAAAGAAGAGCTTTAGCAAATAAGAATTAGATTATTAAGTAATAGAGCTTAAAATAGCTCTATTACTTTTGATACTTCATCAACTGCAAAAGTTTTTAAATCTAATTTTAGATTCGTTTTTTGAGCAATTATTGCTTTTTTAATTCCTTGAGCTTGAGCCTCTTTTAATCTTAAATCTATAGAATAAACATCTTTTATTTCACCAGTTAGTGAAACTTCACCAATAAATACAGACTCTTTTGAAATTGGTCTATCTCTAAAACTTGAAATTATAGCAGCAATTACAGCTAAATCAGCACTACTCTCTTTAATTTTTATTCCACCACTAATATTTATAAACACATCATAATGATTAAAAGGTAAGTCTAATTTTTTCTCTAAAAGAGCTAAAAGCATAGTTAAACGGTTTGTATCAAAACCAGTGGCACTTCTTTTTGGATTTGGAAAAGTTGTTTCGCTTACAAGTGCTTGAACTTCAAGAATAATTGCACGGCTTCCTTCCATGCTAACAGTTAAACTTGAACCACTTTGACTTTTGCTTTTATCAAAAAACTTTGACGCTATATCTTTTGCACTTACAAGTCCTTCTTGTGTCATCTCAAAAATTCCAATTTCTGAAGTTGAACCAAACCTATTTTTGAAACCTCTTAGCATTCTTAGTTCCCTGCTTGCTTCTCCTTCGAAATATAAAACTGTATCAACCATATGTTCTAACACTCTAGGACCTGCAATACTTCCATCTTTTGTAATATGACCAATTATAAACATAGCAATATTTGACTCTTTTGCTTTTCTCATAAGTTCAAAAGTAATCTCTCGAACTTGTGAAACACTTCCAGGACTTGAGTTTAAATGACCTGAATATATTGTTTGAATTGAGTCAATAATACAAACTTCATAATCAATTCTAAGAAGTTCACTCATAATCTCTTCAAGTTTTATCTCACTTAATAAGAAAAGTTCATTGTGGTTTGCATCAAGACGATTTGCTCTTAGTTTTATCTGTCCAGCACTCTCTTCTCCAGATACATAAAGTACTTTTTTGCCTGACTTTGCAATACTTCCTGCAACTTTTAAAAGAAGAGTTGATTTTCCAACTCCTGGGCTTCCTCCAATAAGTGTTAAACTTCCAGGAACAACTCCTCCCCCTAAAACTAAATCAAATTCATAATTAAAAGATGAAAATCTTGAAACATCATCTTGCAAAATCTCTGTGATTGGTCTTGCTTTTGAACTAGAACTATTTGCTGTTATGGTTTGCTTTAAAACCTCTTGTTGTACTTCATTTAACTCTAGAAAACTATCCCAAGAGTCGCAACTAGGACATTTTCCAAGCCATTTACTAGATTGTTCGCCACAGTGTTGGCACTCAAATAGAGTATTTTTTTTCTTTGCCATATTTTGCCTTTTTGGAATAAAATTTTGTAAGATAAATTAAAATTAATAAGATTATTAAATCCCAAATTTTACAATAAACCCATTTTTAAAAGAGTTTATTATAATATAAAATCTATAAACTCACATTGAAAGAATATTATGAAAAAGAGCATTACAATTATCGATACATTTGGATTTTTATTTAGAAGTTATTTTGCACTTCCACCCTTGCGATCAAATAATGGTTTCCCAACTGGACTTTTAACAGGTTTTATGAACTTTGTTGCTGGAATTGGAAAAGATTTTAAGACAGATTATATAGTTTTTGCTCTTGATGCAAAAGGGACAACTTTTAGAAATGAGTTATTTGATAACTACAAAGCTCAAAGACCAGATGTTCCAGAAGATTTATTAACTCAACTTCCAGTTGCAATATCTTGGGTTGAGAAAATGGGATTTAAAATAGCTATTAGAACTGGATATGAAGCTGATGATATGGTTGCTTCAATTGCAAAAGATGCAAAGGAAAAAGGCTTTGAGGTAAGAATTGTATCTCATGATAAAGATTTATATCAACTAATTGATGATAAAAATAGTGTATATTTGTTTGACCCAACTAAAAAACAGATTATTAATGAAGCAAAATGTATAGAAAAATATGGAGTTACTCCAAAACAGTTTATAGATTATCAAGCATTAGTTGGTGATACAGCTGATAATATTCCAGGAGTAAAAGGAGTTGGTGCAAAAACAGCACAAACTTTGATAGAACAATTTGGAACACTTGAAAATATCTATGAAAATATTGAAAATATTGATAAAAAAAGAACAAAAGAGCTATTAATTGAAGGAAAAGAGAATGCTTTTTTATCAAAACAACTTGTAACTTTAAAAGATGATTGTCACTTTATATCAAATATAGATGAGTTTTCTTTACCGCTTGAAAATCCAATTTTAAAAATAGCTTCGGATTTAGAGTCTTATGATATGCACAGAATCATTGAAAGAGTAAATAGAAATGGTTTAAATTATAAAACAGAAGTTCCAAAAAAGGTAGAAGATGAGAAAATTGAGTATATTTTATTAAATAATGAAAATGATTTAACTTTAGCAATAAATAAAATTCCAAGAGATGCAATAATTGCATTTGATACAGAGACAACCAATCTTGATACGGCAAAAGCAAAAATAGTTGGATTCTCATTTTGTTATGAAGATAAAAAAGCATATTATGTACCAATAGCTCATAACTACTTAGGTGTTGGAAATCAAATTTCAATTGATGCTGCTAAAAAAGCAATAGAGATTTTAAATAGATATAAACTTGTTTTTCAAAACTTCAAATATGATTGGCAAATTGTAAAAAACAATTTTGATTTAGATTTAAAATTATATGCAGATACTATGATTTTATCGTGGCTTTTAGATACAAGTGAGAAAGTTGGAATAGATTATCAAATAAAAAAATATTTTCAAATAGATATGGTTTCTTTTTCTCAAGTTGTAAAAAAAGGTGAAGATTTTTCAAGTGTTGAGTTAGAAAAAGCAACACAATATGCAGCTGAAGATGCTTTGATGACTTTGAAACTATTTAATAAACAGCTTGAGATTTTTAAACAAAGAGGCGAAGATGAACTTTTAAGTATAGCTTTTGAGCTAGAGTTTAACTTTATTTATGTTTTAGCTTCAATGGAGCAAAAAGGTATAAAAGTAGATATAAAACTTCTAAAAGATTATAAAGATAAAAGTTTAATTTATCTAAATGAATTAACTCAAAATATTTATGAAGCTTGTGGAGAGAGTTTTAATATAAACTCTCCAAAACAGTTGGGTGTGATTTTGTTTGAAAAACTAGGACTTGCATCTTCAAAGAAGACAAAAACAGGTTATAGTACAGATGAGTCTGTTTTGGAGAGCTTAAAAAATGAGCATAAAGTAGTTCCTCTTTTATTAAAATATAGAGAGGCTTTTAAACTTCACTCAACATATATTGAACCACTTTTAGATCTTGGATTAAAAGATAGTGAAAATAGAGTTTTCTCTTCATTTTTACATACAGGTACTACAACAGGAAGATTAAGCTCAAAAAATCCAAATTTACAAAATATTCCTGTTGGAGCTTTTAGTGATATTCAAATTAGAAGAGCTTTTATAGCACAAGAGGGTTATAAGCTTGTTGGAGTTGATTATTCACAAATTGAGCTTAGGCTTCTTGCTCATTTTTCAAAAGATGAAGCACTTGTAAATGCATTTAAACAAGATTTAGATATTCACTTACAAACTGCTATTAAGATTTTTGGTGAAGATGAAGCAAAAGATAAAAGAGCTATTGCAAAAACTATAAACTTTGGGCTTTTATATGGAATGGGAAGTAAAAAACTATCAGATACTTTAGGAATTTCTACAAAAGAGGCAAAAACATATATTGATTCATACTTTGAAGCATTTAAAAGTGTAAAAGATTATTTTAAATCTATTGAAGATGAAGCTATTGAAAAGGGTTATGTAAAAACACTATTAAATAGAAAAAGGTTTTTTGATTTTCAAGGTGCAACTCCTATGTTAAAAGCTGCATATTTAAGGGAGGCTGTAAATACACTATTTCAAGGAAGTGCAGCTGATTTAATAAAACTATCTATGATAAATATCCATCTAAAATATAAAGATAATCCAAATGTAAAAATGCTTTTACAAATCCATGATGAGCTTATTTTTGAAGTTAAAGATGAGTATGTTGATGAGGTAAGCAAAGATATAAAAGATATTATGGAGAGTATTTTTGTATTAAATGTTCCTTTGAAAGTATCTGTTGGTGTTGCTAACTCTTGGCAAGATTTAAAATAATTAAAAGTATACTTCCGAAAATTTATTAAGGAAGATATATTTATGATATTTTATCTACTAGCAGTAGTATTAGGATTTGCTCTTTTAGTTTGGAGTGCAGATAGGTTTGTAGATGGTGCTGCATCAACAGCAAAACATCTTGGAATGCCAAGTTTATTAATAGGTATTTTAATTGTTGGATTTGGAACAAGTGCTCCTGAGATGGTAGTTTCTGCAATAGCAGCTTATGAAGGAAATTCAGGGCTTGCACTTGGAAATGCTATTGGATCAAATATTGTAAATATTGCATTGATTTTGGGAGTTACAGCTATTGTCTCTCCAATTATGGTTAATTCAAAAATAGTTAAAAAAGAGATTCCACTTTTACTTCTAATCGTATTGCTTACAGGATATTTGCTTTTGGATAATAGTTTAACACTTTTTGAAGGAGTTATACTTTTAGTAGGCTTTTTTGCACTAGTTTTATGGTCTGTTTATACAGCCTTAAAAAGTAGGGGTGATAGTTTAGAAAGTGAGATGGATATAGAGTTAAAAGAGCACTCTATGAGTTTAAAACTTGGAGTTATTTGGCTTATTTTTGGACTTATTTTATTAATAGTAAGTTCAAGAATACTTGTTTGGGGAGCTGTTGGAGTTGCTGTTGAGTTTGGAGTTAGTGATTTAATAATTGGCTTAACTATTGTAGCTTTAGGAACCTCTTTACCTGAACTTGCAGCTTCTGTAATTGCAGCACGAAAAGGTGAGCATGATATTGCTATTGGAAATATTGTTGGATCAAATATGTTCAACCTTTTAGCAGTAATTGGAATTGCTGTTGTAATTGCACCTATGAATAATATTCCTCTTGAAGTTCTACAAAGAGATTGGATAATTATGCTTCTTTTAACAATTGCACTCTTTGTTATGGCTTATGGCTTTAAAGGAAGAGATGGAAGAATAAATAAAGTTGAAGGAACAATTTTAATTCTTTGTTATATCGCATATAACACATATTTAGGAATGAGTTTGGTAAATAGTTAAACTCTTTTCTTATTTATTCATCTTTATCAAATCATTATTTATATAAGTATATAATGGTAAAAAATTTTTAAAGGTAAGATATGACAAGAGAGATGATAATGATAAATCTTTTTCAATTTTCAGCACCTACTTATTATAAATGGAAAAAGCATGATAAAAGAAAGATAATTTCACTTTTAGAGTATGCTTTTAGTGATGAGGATTTAATTGAATATTTGAATAAAGGTAAAATTTCTAAAATAGAAGAGATTGGTAATCAAGACTATCTTTTTGACTTAGCAATAAAGTTTTATAAATTTTTAAGACATATAACAAATTATAAGGTAGCTAAAAAAGTTTTAGAACTTTTGGAAAATAGCTTTAATGAAAATCAAAATAAAATTTCAATAGAGAATATTGCAGAAAAAATTTATAAAGATGATGATTTTTATACATCAATGAAGCTTGCTATTTTAAATCTTATTCAAAAACAAGAACCACTTGTTTTGGAGTATGTATCAAAAAATAGAGTAAAACTAGAAAATGAATTTACAAAAAGAGCTTCAAAGCTTATTAAAAAATCTGATTTTATGATTCCTAGTATTGCATAACTTACTATATTTGAAGATAACACTATTAAAAGTATTATAAACTTATAAAATAACTATACAAAAAAGCTTTTTTATATTATAAAATAAAATAAAAAAAGGCTTTATTATGATTTTAGGAGTTTCATCTTGTTTGTTAGGAAATATGTGTAGATATGATGGTCATGGTGCAAAAGATGATTTTGTATTTAATAGTTTAAAAGATTATTTTACTCTTTTACCATATTGTCCTGAAAATTCTATTTGGAGTGCTCCTAGAGAAGCTATTAGACAAGTTTCTATAGATGGAGAAGTTAAAATATTTACATCTACAAAAGAGCCAAAAGATGTAACAGATATACTAGATGATGCTTGTGAAAAGATGGCTTTAAAAGCTTGCAATGATGATTTGTGTGGTTTTGTTTTAAAATCAGCATCACCTTCATGCGGAATGGAGAGGGTTAAAATTTATCAACCATTAAATGCGCCATCAATTAAAAATGGAGTTGGTGTTTTTGCAAAAAAACTAAAAGAAAAAATGCCAAATCTACCAATAGAAGAAGAGGGTAGATTAAATGATGCTTGGCTTAGAGAAAATTTTTTAATGCAAGTTTACTCTTATGCTGATTTGAAAGAGTTACTAAAAAAAGAGAAAAAAATTTCAAACTTAGTTGAGTTTCACACATCATATAAATATTTAATATACTCAAAATCACAAAACTCTTATAAAATATTAGGAAAAATTGTTGCAAATAGCGAAAAAAAAGATATTGAAGAGCTTTATAAAAATTATGAAGCAGAATTTTTAAAAGCAATAGCTACAAAATCAACTCTGAATAAAACTTACAATATATTACTTCATATTTTTGGATATTTTAAAAAACATATAACAAAAGAGGAAAAAGTTGATATTTTAGAGAGTATGTACGATTTTAAAAATAGGGTAATTCCACTAATTAGTGTAATTAAGATATTTAATATTTATATAAATAGATTTGATATAACTTATTTAAAAAATCAAAAATTTTTAAATCCATATCCTTCAAAATTAGCGCTTAGAAGTGATTTGAAGAGTTTTAAATGAAAAAAATTGATTTATCTGTTATTGGAAGTGGAATAGGTGGAAGCTTAATATCAATTTTGAATAAAGATAAAGATTTAATACTATTTGAAAAAGATAAAAACCTAGGTGGAACAGCATCTACATTTAAAAGGTTTGGAAACTATTTTAATAGTGGAGCTACAACTTTTGTTGGTTATGAAGAGAATCACATTTTAAAAGATATTTTTGATATTGTAAATTTTACCCCTGATTTAATAGAGAGTTCTTATGCATATAGAACTATTATAGATGGAAAAATTATTGATAGAAAATGTGATTTTGAAGAGTTCTTAGATAGTTTAAACACAGTTTTTTATCATAAAAACAATAGATATTTTTGGCAAACTTTAAAAGATATTGATGAGAGATTTTGGAGATTAAAAGATATATATTTTGCAAAATATAGTTTAAATTCATACCTAAAAACTCTAAAAACAGTTGAGATACTTTTCAAAGAGTATAAAACTTTGATGTTTAAAAGTGCCAAAAGTTTTATAAAAGAGGTTTTAGGTGATATTTCAAAAGAGTATGAAGATTTTGTAGATGCTCAACTTCAAATTACACTTCAATCAAGTTCAAAAGATATTCCACTCCTATCTTTTGCAATTGCTTTATCATACCCTTTTCACAAAATTTTTTATGCAAATGGTGGAATGGGAAAACTTTTTGATGATATGCTAAAAGATATAGATGTAAGAAAAAGTGAAGAGATAAAATATATAAAGAAAGAGAGAGATTTTTATAGATTAATCTCTAATAAAAATGAGTATCTATCTTCAAAAGTTGTTTTAAATACTCCTGTTTTTGAGTGTAGTGAAATTTTTTTAGATGAAGATATTAAAAATTACTATAAAAAATTTGAGTTTTATGATCAAAGTGCTTTTGTAATTTATTTAAAGATTGATTCACAAAAAGAGTTTTTAAATCACTATCAAATTATATTAAAAGATACTATTCCAAATAGTGTATCAAAAAGTTTCTTTGTATCTTTTAGCCACAAAGATGATAAAAAACTATCAAAAAATGGTTACTCTGTAACTATATCTTTTCATACAAAAGCTCTATTTTGGAGTAATCTTTCAAAAGATGAGTATGAGAGAAAAAAGGAGTTTACAAAAAACTTTATAATAGATGAGTTATTAAAAAATATTTCTGATATTAAAATAGAGGATATTAAAATAGAGTTTTGTGCTACAAGTAAGACATTTAAAAGATATATAAATAGATTTAATTGTGGAGCAACACCTTTGAATCTTAAAAATATTTTTAAAATTCCAAGCTCTACAACTCCATTTAAAAATCTTTACAATATTGGAGATTCTGTTTTTGCTGGGCAAGGATGGCCTGGAGTTGCTTTAGGGGTTAAAGTTTTAAACCAAAACTTAATTTAGATAAAATAGCTTAAATATAAAAAGGTTTAAAATGATAAAAGATGAACTTAAAATATCATCAAAAGATTGGTTAAATATCTTAATAATTGGAATACTATTTGGATTTTTCCAATCTTTGATTTTCTATTTTTTAAATAAAGATTTACAAACAATTTCAACAATTATTTTTAGCATAAGCACAGCTTTTTTTATAGCTATTTTTGCAATGATTTTAATAAGTTACTCAAATAGATCTATTCTTCCAAAAATAGATAAAAAATTTTGGACAAGTTTAAGTCTATTTTTCTCTTTTTTATCAGGATTTCTAGGATTTTTATCTGCTTTTTTTATATATTATAATAGTGATTTTGAAGTTATCTTTTTAGTAAGTTCATTTTGGTTTAGTATTGCAGTTGTTGTTGGTTTTTTAACACTTCTAATAGCTTTGATACTTCATCAATTTGTATCTTTAAAAAATAAAAATAGTCAAATAGCAAAAGAGATTTTAGAGTCAAAATTAAAATCTTTAGAAAATGAGTTAAATCCACATTTTCTATTTAACGCACTAAACTCTGTTTCACAACTAATCTATAGCGATAAGAAAAAGGCAGAAGATGCTGTTTTACAACTATCTAAATTTTTAAGAAATGCTATAAATAAAGAGAGTTTAGTTACCCTTGAAAATGAGATTTTAATGGTTCAAACTTATGTTGGAATTGAAAATATTAGATTTGACAACAAAGTAGTTTTGCATATAGATGATTATAAAGATTTAAAATTTGTAAAAATACCAAAATTTTCAATACAACTTTTGGTTGAAAATGGTATAAAACATGGATATTTGGGAAAAGAGTTAAATATTTATATTAAATTTGATAAAAATTCTATAAAAGTTTCAAATGATGGTAAAAAAAGTTCAAACATTAAATTTAAAACAGGTTTGTCAAATTTAGAAAATAGATTAAAAATATTAAATATAGGAAAACTTGAATATATTTCGGATAGTGAAAATATGGCTTTTTCTATTATTTTAAAGGATAAAAATTGAAAGTATTAATAGTAGATGATGAGAGTTTGGCACTTGCAAGATTAAAAAGAGTTTTAAATGATAACAATATTTTTGATATAGTTGAATTTAGTGACCCTTTAGAAGCTATAAAAGAGATTTCAAAAACAAAATTTGATGCTGCTTTTTTGGATATCTCTATGCCAAATTTTAGTGGTTTAGAACTAGCTGAACTAATACTTAATATTGAGCCAAAAACTTTTATAGTGTTTCAAACTGCTTATGAAGAGTATGCTTTGGATGCCTTTAAAAAAGGTGGAATGGGGTATTTGCTAAAACCTGTTGAAGATATTGAACTAAAAAAAACTTTACAAAAAATATCTTTGTATAAAGAGGAAAAAGTTAATAGTTCAAAAAAAATTTTAGGAAAGGTTTCTGATAAAATCTATTTAGTTGAGATAGATGAGATTTTTTATATAAAAGCTGATTTAGATGAGATTATTATACGAAATAAAGATAACTTTGTTTATGCAAAAAAGAAGATTGGAGATTTAGAAGAGATATTAAAAGATAAAAATTTTTTTAGAGTTCACAGATCCTATATTGTAAATGTTGAAAAGATAAAATCTATAAAAAGTGTAGAGCAATCAAAACTAGAGATATATTTTAGTGGTATTGATGAGTTTATTGTAAGCTCAAAAGATGGTGCAAAAGAGTTTAGAGAGTATTTAGATAAAAAAAGTATATAAATTGGCATTAAAGTAGTACCAAAAATTTTAAATTCTATTAAAATTTTAAAAAAAGAGGAGTAAGTATGCCTACATCATCTTGTATAAAGTGTCAAACTTTACCAATAATAAAAGATACGGAATCTAGTCTTATTTTTGGTTTTGAAGTTGTTGAGTTGTCTAAAAAATTTAGAGATTTTTTAGATGATAGCGGTATTAATTATTTAAAAGAGGATAGTTTGACAGTTGTTGTAAAAACTTCTTCTTTTATTGAGTTTTTAAGCAATCTTCTTTCAAAAAATATTTTTAAAAAACATGAAAGAGAAGCTATTTATATTCTTAGTTTAAGTGAAAATGAAAAGCTGGATTACTCAAAAATTAGAGATGTAAAGAGTTTGGAAAAGTACAAAAATTTAATTTCAGCTCAAGAGTTATCATCTTTACTCTCAAAAGGTGGTTTAACAGCACATTTTCAACCAATTTTAGATGTAAAAACTAATACAATTTATGGTTATGAAACTCTTGCAAGAGGTGTAAATGAGGATGGAACTTTAGTTTATCCAGATAAACTTTTTACTTGGGCAAAAGATGGAGATATGCTTTTTTATTTAGATAGAGCTTGTAGAGAGAGTTCACTAAAAACTGCTGCTATTAAAAATATTAGAGCAAAAGTTTTTATAAACTTTATTCCAACAGCAATTTATGATCCAAATCACTGTTTACAATCTACTGTAAAATGGGCAAACTCTTTAGAGTTTGATCCAAAAAATGTAATATTTGAAGTTGTTGAGAGTGAAAATATAGAAGATATTGAACACTTGAAAAATATTTTGAATTTTTATAAATCAAAAGGTTTTATGGTAGCATTAGATGATGTTGGAAGTGGATACTCCTCTTTAAATATGATTGTTCAACTTCTGCCTGATATTGTAAAAGTTGATAGAGAAATAGTAAAAGATATTGATAAAAATAGATCAAATCAATCTGTTTTTACAGCTATAGTAAATATTGCAAAAGAGAATAATATTACAGTATTAGCAGAAGGAATTGAGACTAAAGAGGAGTATTTATACTTAAAAGACAATGGTGCTTCATTGGTGCAAGGTTACTACTTTGCAAAGCCATCTTCGGAGCCAATTAGAAAAATTAATTTTTAAGGAGTTTTTATGTTAAAAGAGATTTTATTTACAGGACTTGGTGGAGCGTTACTTTTAAAAGAGCGAGTTGAAGAGGAGTTAAAAACTCTTGAGGAGAAAGGAAAAATCAAAACTAGCGATGCAAAGAGTTTCTTAGAGTCTTTAGAACAAAAAGGAAAAGATGAAGATGAGCGAATTAAAGCTAAGATAAAAGATATGTTTAAAGAGGTTTTAGACGAACTAGGAGTTGCTACAAAAGCTGATTTAGAGAAGTTAAAAGAGGATTTAAAATAAAAACTTTTTATATCTATCTTAAACTTTTCTCACCTTTTAGAGTCTATTTAATCTTTAGATTCTTACTATCTCTTTTTTTACTTATTAAAAAAAGGGATAGTTTTTTGTTCATTAAAGCTTTAAAGCCAAAAAAACTAAAAGAGACAATATTTTTTTTGGGAGCTAGTTTTATAAAACTTGCACAAGTTTTGGCAACTAGATCTGATTTTTTTTCAAAAGAGTATTTAGATGAGCTAAAAGAGCTACACGACAAACTTCCAAAAATGTCTAAATCTGATTTTGAAGATATTTTTAAAGAGTCTTTCAAGCAACAGTGTTTTAAAAAGTTTGAAAATGAGCCAATTGCTAGTGCTTCTATTGGTCAAGTTCATATTGCATATTTACAAGATGATACAAAAGTTGCAGTTAAATTAAGAAGAAAAAATATTGAAAAACAAGTAAGAGTTGATATAAAAATATTAAACTTATTCAACAAACTTTTTAGACCACTTTTTTCATATTACACAAAAAATTCAATAGATGCTGTTATAAATGAGTTTTCATCTATGATAAAAGATGAGACAAACCTTACAATAGAGCTTGAAAATTTAAAAAAGTTCTCTGCTACATATAAAGATAGTGGAGTTTTGTTTCCACAACCTTTTGAAGAGTTTTGCTCAAATAGTGCCATAGTTATGAGTTTTATGGATGGTTTTAGATTTGATGATAAAACTTCTTTAGAAAAATATGATATTGATTTTAAACAAATTATCTCAAAACTTGTAAACTTCTACACAGAGCAGATGCTAATAAATGGATATTTTCATGCCGACCCACACCCTGGAAATTTGCTTGTAAATACAAATGGAGAGCTAATTTTACTTGATTTTGGAATGGTTAAAAATATACCAAATGATTCAAGAGTTGCTATAATTGAGCTAATTGATGGTGCAAATAGAGGCGATTTTGAAACTTTTGTAAGAGCAAACAAAAAACTTGGAACTATTAGCTATGAAGCACCTGAAGCTTTGATGGCCCAGTTTAGTCAAAAGATGTTTGAAATTTTTTCAAACGATAATTTATCTAGTGAATCCATGCAAAAACTAGCATTTGAAGTTTTAGAAAGTACAAGAGATTTACCATTTAAACTTCCAAGTGATGCTGTTTATATTTTAAGAGTTAGTGCAATAATAGAGGGTTTAGGAACAACTTATATAGAAAATTTCAATGGTGTAAAAGATATTTTACCAATTTTAAAAGATAATCTTCCAAAAGCTTTAGGAGTTAAAACTACAATTTCTCAAATAGTTTTAGATGAGTTAGAGTCATTTCCTAAATTTATAAAAAATCTAAAACAACTAGTTGCAAAAGGTTCAAAAGGTGAACTTGAAGTACAAATAAACAAAGAGCAACTAGAGTTTATAAAAAAAGATTTAAAAGAGTATTTTGGAACTTATCTAAAATCTTTATCTTTTATTCTATTTGGTATATTTTTAATCTTTTATGATGAGAGTTTAAAAAATCTTGCTTTGATTTTGGTCTCTTTAGGGTTTTTAAAAGTTTGGTTTATCAAATAGTTTAATTTTTAAATTCACTCATATAAGTTCTATATAAAAGTGGCACCATTTGAGTTTGAAGCTTTAAATTAGTTCTTTCATTTATAGTAACTCCACTAAAAAAACTTTTCCATAGTTTTTGAAATTTTTCTTCATTTGATGAATAATTTGGTTCATCAAAAAAAGCAACCTCTTTTATTGAGTAATCATTTTGCATTTTTACAAAAGCTAGTTTTCTATTTATGTCATGAATTATAAAATTTTGGTTGTTGAATCTTTTTAGAAAGTGTTTTCCTAAAAAATAAACAACATTGAATTTGGATTCAATTTTTGCATATAAAGTTTTATCTTCTAACTCTTCAAATCTTATAAATCCAGTTAATTTATGAGTCACTCTAAACAACTCTTTTTCAAGATTATTTAGATAAAAAACGCAAGAGTTGTTTATATTGTATAGCTGTTTTGAATCTTTAAAACCAATAACAATATACTCTAAAAGAGCCATTTCAAACTCCTTTGAATCGCACATAAAGATATTTAAAATTTTCTCTAAAATCTCTTTTGGAAATTTTGTTTTTATGGCATTCAAAACTTTTATTCCACTCTCTTTTGAACTGTTTATCTCTAAAATCTCTTCAAATAAGATCTCATTTGGAAGAGTTTTATATATTTTTGTAGGTTTTAATTTTTTATAATAAACCTCATAAACCAAAGATAAAAATCCCTCAAAAGTTCCATCATAAAGTAAAATCATATCTCACCTGTAATTGAGCTAACATCAAAAAGTGTTGGTTGAACTAATTTTTTTGGTTCAGGTTTAGTAAGTGCAAGTTTGAGATTTTCTTTGTAAAATGGAACTTGCCTTTGAAACTCTTTGTTGCAAGTGATAAAATATTTTGCTTTTTTTATTGAAATTTTTAGTTTTTTTAAATCATCAAAAGTAAGTTGTTTAAATCTTCTTGCACTTAAAATCTTCATAACACCTCTTGCTCCAATTCCAGGAATTCTTAATAACTCCTCTTTTGAAGCTGTGTTTATCTCCATTGGAAAATATTTTAGATTGTTTAATGCCCAAAATGTTTTTGGATCTAACTCTTCATCTAAATTTGGAAACTCATCTGTTACTATCTCATCCCAAGAAAAATCATAAAATCTTAATAACCAATCAGCTTGATAAAGTCTATGCTCTCTTAAAAGTGGTGGTTTTGTCACAACTGAGGGAAGGTTTTTATCATTGTTTACTGGAATATAAGCACTGTAATAAACCCTTTTTAACAAAGCTTTATCATATAAAGCAGAACTAAGTTTAAGTATATCTCTATCACTTTCAGGTGTTGCTCCAACTATTAGTTGTGTACTCATTCCTATTGGTTTTTGCTCCTTTTTTAAACTTAAATCTCGTGCAAATTTTAGTGGTTGTAAAACCTTCTCTTTTGTCTTATTTGGTGCTAAAAGTTTTAGTGATTTATCACTAGGAAGCTCTATATTTGAGCTTACTCTATTTGCTAGTTTAACTATTTCTTCAACTAACTCCATAGAGCATCCAGGAATTAATTTTATATGAATGTAACCATTGAATTTATACTCATATCGCAAAATCTTTAAAGCTTTTAAAATCAAAGTCATAGTATGGTCTTCATCTTTTACAATTCCAGAGCTTAAAAACAACCCTTCAATATAGTTTCTTTTATAAAAATTTATTGTGATGTCTGCTAGTTCTCTTGGAGAAAAAACAGCTCTTGGAATATCATTTGAAACACGATTTATACAATATGCACAATCATAAATACAAATATTTGTAAGTAAAACTTTAAGCAAAGATACGCATCTGCCATCAGGTGTGAAAGTGTGGCAAATTCCACTTGTGTGAGTTGCTCCAAGTTCCCCTTTTTTGTATGAAGTTTCAACTCCACTTGAAGAGCAAGATACATCATATTTTGCACTATTTGCTAAAATTTCCATTTTTTCATAAATATCATTTTTCATTTTGTAATTTTACTTTAAATAAATTTTTTTATTCAAAAATATTTCAATTTGTAATAAAAATATCATCTATAAACTTTTTTGCAACTAAAAGATGATTTTCTAACTTCTCTTTTGACATTTTATTTAAAAGTGATATTTGCATCTTCATTCGTGGATTTTTGTCAAACTTAAAAGAGTATTTATATAAAAATCTCCAGTAAAGTGCATCTAAAATTTCACACCAACTCTCATTTTTACTATAATCACTCATTTTTAATAAATAGTTTGAACTTGATATATATGGTTTTGTAGTTATACTTCCACCATCACTAAAACCACTCATTCCATAAACATTTCCAACCATAACCCAATCATAAGCATCAATGTAGTTTTTCATAAAAAACTCGTAAACCTCATTTGGTTTGATTTCAAGTAGTAAAAAAATATTTCCTAAAATCATAAGCCTTTCTATATGGTGATTATAGGCTGTGTTTTGTAGTTTTAAAATTGTGTCATCAAGAATTTGTATTCCACTTTTAGCTTCAAGTATCTTTTTAGGAATTGGATTTTTAAACTCAAAAAAGTTTGAATTTCGTAAGAGTATTCCATCATCTTCATAAACACGCAGCATAAATTCACGCCAACCAATAATTTGTCTTATAAATCCCTCTTTTGCATTATATGGTGCTTTAGAATTTACTATTTTTTCTATCAACTCATTTAAATCAATCAAACCAATATTTAAACTACTTGAGATATTTGAATGAAATAAAAAAGATTGCTTTGTATCTTTTGTGATTGCATCTTGATAGAAGCCAAAATTCTCAAACTTCTCTTTTAAAAAATAGTTTAGTTGCAAAGAGGCTTCTTCAAAAGTTGTAGGATAGTAAAAATATTCACAAACTCCAACACTCTTAAACTTTTTGCAATAATCTTTTGCCTCTTTTACAAACTCATTTTCAAAAGCTAATGTAGGTGGAATTTTTATATCTTTTGGAAGTTTTTTTCGATTATCCTCATCAAAACTATATTTATCAAAAAGAGGTTTTCCATTTTGCATAAAGATATTTAACTCTTTTCTTCTATTTATATAAAACTTATGTAAAAATTTGTTTTTATCATTTGGGTTTATGAAATTTGGATTTTTAATTGTTGTTATATTTAAGAAGTTTTTATAAACTTTTTTTTCCAAATAGTTATCAAAAAGTTCATAGACAAAAATCTCTTCATCTTTATAAAGTTCAAGATAACTCTCATCTTCAAAATACTCAACTAAAATATTATTTTGTTTTAAATAGTTTTCATAAAATTTCATACTAGCTCTATGTAAAATTAGCTTTTGAATATGAAAATCATATTGAGTGAAAAATAGTGGCTCTTCAATTAAAAGCACTTTTTTATTCATAAAATTTGAGATGTTTTTAAATAGTTGGTTTGGGTAAAGTATAAATATTTTCATAAGTTGATTTTATTAATTTTAACTGTTTGTTTGTACTCTTTATGTGTTAGTTTATTCCTTATTTTTTTAAATTAAATATCAACTAACAAAAAATAGCTACAAAAAATCTTCTATATATTATAAATTTAAATAAAAATTAGGAAAGATTTTGAAAAGAGCAATAGTTTTAATGAATATGGGTGGACCAAATAACCTTGATGAAGTTGAAGTATTTTTAAAAAATATGTTTAACGACAAATATATTATAGGAGCTCCGCAACCAATTAGAGCTTTAATAGCAAAATTAATTATATATAAAAGATTAAATATAGCAAAAGATAACTATAGAAAATTAGGTGGAGTTTCTCCAATAGTTGGATATACCAAAAGATTAGTAAGAAGATTACAAAAAGTTGTAGATGCAGATGTATTTTATGAGATGAGATATACATCTCCTTTTGCAAAAGATGTTATTGAAAAAGTGAAAGATTATGATGAGATTTATGCAATACCTATGTATCCACATTATTCAAGAACTACAACTTTATCTTCTATTGAAGATTTTATATCTTGTGCTAAAAAATTTAAAATAGAACATAAAATAAAAACTATTGATTACTATTACGATAATATATTTTATAACAAAGCAATAGTTGATAGAATAAAAGAGGCACTAAAAGATGATAAAGCAGAAGATTTTGAGTTAGTTTTTTCAGCTCATGGATTAACTCAAAGAGTTATAGATAAGGGTGATTTATATCAAAAACATATTTTGGCAAATGTTGAGTTTGTAAAAGAAGAGTTAAAAAGACAAAATATAAATTTCAAAAAAATAGATCTTGCTTATCAATCAAGAGTTGGTCCCATGAAATGGTTACAACCTTATATGGAAGATAAGATTAAAGAGTTAGGAAAAAAGGTTATTGTTTATCCTATATCTTTTACTGTTGATAATTCAGAAACTTTAGGAGAATTAGTGTTAGAATATGGAGAATTAGCAAAAGAGCACGGAATAAAAGATTATAGAGTTGCAAAAACACCAAATAGTAATTATAATTTTATAGTAGCTTTAAAAACTATCTATGAAGATTTAAAATTAAAATAAGGAAGAATCATGAAAAAAATAGTTAGTTTTTGTTGTATAGCTTTATTGTCTATATTTTTTGTATCTTGTAGTACAAAACAAGAGACAGATTTACAGACTGTAAAAAAAGTTGATTTACAAAGATATCTTGGTGATTGGTATGAAATTGCACGATATGAACATAAGTTTCAAAAAGATTGTAAAAATGTAAAAGCAAACTACTCTTTAAGAGAGGATAAGAAGATTCAAGTTGTAAATAGTTGTACAAAAATATCTACAAATGAGTTTAAAGATGCAAAGGCAGTTGCATATAGTGTTGATGAAACAAATAGTAAATTAAAGGTTAGTTTTTTTAGACCATTTTATGGTGATTATTGGATTTTAGATTTAGATGATGATTATAAGTATGCAATTATTGGAACACCATCTAAAGAGTATTTATGGATACTTTCACGAGAGAAAACTATTAGTGATGAGGTATTAAATAAACTATTAGAAAAAATTTCAAATATGGGATTTGATAAGTCAAAACTTATTTATACAATACAGGAGTAAGATATGTATTTTCAAAAAGATAGTGCGAGAGAGTTTAATATAAATAAAAAGAAAGGTGTAAAACCAAGTAATTTATCTTTTACTGAAAGTGATAAAAATAGACTTATTGAAATGGCATGGCAAGATAGAGTCTCTTTTGATACTATAAAAGAGCTTTATGGTTTTACTGAAAATGAAGTTAAAAATATGATGAGAGATCTTTTAAAAAGAAGTAGTTTTAAGATGTGGAGAAAAAGAGTTCAAGGAAGAGCTACAAAACATAAATTAAAAGTAAGCTATAAAACGACAAGATTTCAGTAAAAATAATTATACAAGGATAAAATATGAAAACTATTGCAATATCAGGTGCTAGTGGGTTTGTTGGGCAAAGTTTGGTGGATTTTTTTTCAAAACAAAACTATAAGGTAGTTCAAATAAAAAGAGATATTTTAAATAACTCTTTAAAACTAGATGAACTTATAAATTCAAGTGATGTTGTAATAAATCTAAGTGGCGCAAATATAATAAATAGATGGAGTGAAAGTTATAAAAAACTTTTGATTTCAAGTAGACTTGATACTACAAAAAAACTTGTTGAATCTCTAAATAGAGTTGAAAAGAAAGATAAACTATTTATATCAACATCAGCTGTTGGAATTTATGACAATAGTGCTAAATATAATGAAAATGGCTCTTTCTCAAATGATTTCTTATCAACTCTTTGCCAAAATTGGGAAAAGGAAGCACAAAAAGCAAAAAGGGAGAGTACAAAAGTTGCTATTTTTAGATTTGGAATAGTTTTAGGAAAAAATGGTGGAGCATTTCAAAAGATGATAACTCCTTTTAAATTAGGTCTTGGTGGAATTATAGGAAGTGGTAAACAACACTTTTCATATATTCACATAGAAGATTTGATAGAAGTTTATAAGTTTGTAATAGAAAATAGTTTAGATGGAGTATTTAATTGTACAGCCCCAACACCTACAACAAACTATGAGTTTACAAAGACACTAGGAAGAGTTTTAAATAGACCAACTATTTTTCCTATCCCAGAGTTTGTTTTAAAACTTATATTTAGTGAAGGTGCAAAAGTTTTAACTGATGGGCAAAGTGTAATTCCTAAAAGATTACTTGATTTAGGATTTAATTTTAAATACAAAAATATTGATGAAACTTTGAAAAATTTAGCAAAATGAAGCAAGTTTTATGGTTTAGAAGAGATTTAAGAGTAGTTGATAGTGAGATTTTAGCAAATGCTAAAGATGAAGTTCTACCTATCTTTATTTTTGATAAAAATATATTAAATAAGCTTCCAAAAGATGATAAAAGAGTAACTTTTATCTATAAAACTGTTTTGGAATTAAAAGAGAATTTACAAAAAATAGGTCTTGATTTAGCAATATTTTATTCAAATCCCAAAGATGTTTTTATTGAGTTAAAAAATCAAGGGTTTGATGAGGTTTTAACTTCAATAGATTTCGATATTTATGCAAAAACAAGAGATGAAGAGTGCGAGAAAATATTGCCAATAAAAAGATATACAGACTCTTTTTTAATCCATCCAAATGATGTATTAAAAGCTGATAAAACACCATACAAGGTATTTACAGCTTTTTATAACTCTTTGGAATTTTTGCATAGTTCAAACAATATAAAAGAGTTTGAAACTCCTAAAAATTTAAAAAAAGTAGATTTTGATTATAGTTTTATTCCTACTTTAAATGATTTAGGATTAAAAAAGCAAGATTTACCAGATTTTTTATATAAAAGTGCAGATGAATTAATAGATATTTTTTCAAAAAAAATTGAAAATTATCAAGAGAATAGAGACTATTTTTATTTAGATGCTAGCTCGAATTTAAGTGTTCATTTAAGATTTGGTCTTATTTCTGCTAGAACACTATTTAATAAAATAAAAAGGCTAAATGCACCAAAAAAGCAGATAGATTTTTTTATAAGAGAGCTATTTTGGAGAGAGTTTTATAACTATATTTTATACCATTTCCCAAAATCACAATTTGAAAATCTAAATTCAATTAAAGTAAATTGGAATCAAAATGAAGATGATTTTAAAAATTGGTGTGAAGGAAATACTGGTGTTCCAATAATTGATGCTAGTATGAGATATTTAAATAAAACAGGACTTATGCATAATCGTTTAAGAATGGTTACCTCTTCATATTTGACAAAAAATTTATTAATAGATTGGAGAAAAGGTGAAGAGTATTTTGCTTTGAAACTTTTGGATTATGAAGTAAGTTCAAATATAGGATCTTGGCAGTGGGCTGCTAGTACTGGAGTTGATGCAGTTCCATATTTTAGAGTTTTTAATCCATATTTACAATCAAAAAAATTTGATAAAGATGCTATTTTTATAAAAACTGTTTTAAAAGATTTAAAAGATATATCACCAAAAATTATACATACAGAAAATGGTGTTCAAGAAGATATTTTTCTAAATTATCCAAGACAAATTGTAGGTATCAACTACTCAAGAAATAGGGCTATTATAGAGTTTAAAAGAGCGAATAGTTTTAATAAATAATAAATCTTAGCTAGTAGGGTGAGGATAAGAAGTTTAGAGTTTTATCTCCAAACCTTTTCTCTCTTCAAGTCCTAGCATGATATTCATACATTGAATAGCTGCTCCACTAGCACCTTTTCCTAGATTATCAAGTCTTGATATGATTACTAAATCTGTGTTGTTTTCATAAATTGATACTTCTATACTATTTGTATTGTTACATCTCATTGGATTTAGAAAACCATTTTCTAGGTATTCATCATTGTTTTCAACTATTTTTATAAAAAGTTCATCAGCATAATAATCTTTATAAACTTTTATAAGCTCTTCACGGTTTGTTGCTTTTTTCATACTCTTTTTTTCAATATATGACATTACAAGCATACCTTGCTTAAAATTTCCAACACTTGGTGTGAAAATAGGGGCTTTGTTTGTTTTTAAAATATATTTCATCTCAGGTAAATGTTTATGATTTAAACCTAAAGCGTATGGTCTTTGAGCTCCAAAAATTTCAAAATCACCATTTTCATAATCATTTATCAATGAGCTTCCACCACCACTATATCCAGTAATTGAGTGACAAATAAGTTTATGATTTTTCCCTAAAATCTTATTTCTAAAAAGAGGTTTCATAGATATTATTAGTCCACTAGCATGACAACCAGGTACACAAACTCTTTTTGAATTTTTGATTTTATCTCTTTGTTTGCTTGTAAGTTCAGGTATTCCATAAACCCAAGATGGATTTGTTCTGTGTGCTGTACTTGCGTCTATTACCTTTACATTTTCATTTTCAATTAAACTTACAGACTCAATTGCTGCATCATCAGGGAGGCATAAGAATACTAAATCAGCACTATTTAAAAGCTCTTTTCTTTTTTCTATATTTTTTTTATCTTTTTCATCTATTTCTAAAAGTTCTATCTCATCTCTTTTTTCTAATAATTCGTGAATTTTTAATCCAGTTGTTCCGTGTTGTCCATCTACAAATACTTTAAATTTCATTATCTTCCTTCATAAATTGTGTTTTATTATCCTATCAAAATATCTCTTTTTATGTGCTTTTTGCTTAATAAAAAAAGACTACTTATTTATCTCTTTATCCAAATAGTAACCTGTATATGAGCCACTATTTTTGTGGTTTTGTGCTAAAAATTCAGGTGTTCCCATATCTACAACTTTTCCACCTTTATCTCCACCTTCAGGACCTATGTCTATTACAAAATCAGAGTTTTTTATAACATCAAGATTATGTTCTATTACAAGAACTGAGTTTCCAAGTTCAACTAAATGATGTAGAACACGTGTTAGTCTATCAACATCTGCAAAATGAAGTCCAGTTGTAGGTTCATCTAAAATATATAGAGTATTTCCTGTATCTTTTTTACTTAGCTCTTTACTTAGTTTTATTCTTTGAGCTTCTCCACCACTTAAAGTTACAGCATTTTGTCCTAAAGTTATATATCCAAGTCCAACATCGCTTAGAGTTTGAAGTTTTGCTTTAAGTTTTGGCACCTTAGCAAAAAATTCTAAAGCCTCATCCACACTCATATTTAGAACTTCAGATATATTTTTTCCTCTGTAAAGTATTTCAAGTGTTTGAGCGTTGTATCTATCTCCATTACAAACATCACATTTAACCATAATGTCTGGTAAGAAGTGCATCTCTATTTTAATTTCACCTTCACCTTGACATTTTTCGCATCTTCCGCCTTTTACATTAAATGAAAACCGTCCAATCTTATACCCTCTAAGACTAGCTTCTTTTGTTTTAGTAAAAAGGTCTCTTATTTCGTCCATAAGTCCTGTATAAGTTGCTGGATTACTTCTAGGAGTACGACCAATTGGGCTTTGGTCAAGATATATAACTTTATCTAGTTTTTCTAAACCATCTATTTCTACTCCATCAACTTTTTTTACTTTTCTAGCACGATTTAAAAGCTCTTGTGCAACAGGAAGTAGCGTTTGAAGAATAAGTGAAGATTTTCCACTTCCACTAACTCCTGTAATACTTACTAAATTTCTAAGAGGAAGTTTTACATCTAGATTTTTGATATTATTTATATTTACATTTTTTATCTCTATATAATCTTCTTGTTTTCTATTATGAGGATATTCAACTTTTTTTGCTTCTGTTACATATAAAGCAGTTAGAGTTTTTGCTTTTTTCATTTTTTCTAAAGTTCCAGCAAATACTACTTCTCCACCAAATTTACCTGCATTTGGTCCAATATCAACAATAAAATCAGAAGCCATAATTGTCTCTTTATCATGTTCAACTACAATTACAGTATTTCCTTTCTCTTGTAGCGCTCTTAATGTCTTTATTAGTTTACTAGTATCTCTTTCATGAAGTCCAATAGATGGTTCATCTAGTACATACATAACCCCAGTTAAACCACTTCCAATTTGTGAAGCAACTCTTATTCTTTGGGCTTCTCCACCACTTATTGTTCTTGCATCTCTTCCTAAAGTAATATATCCTAAACCAACATCATATAAAAAGAAAATTCTCTCTTTTATCTCTTTTAAAATTGGAGCTGCAATCATCTTATTTTGTTCACTTAAATATGAAAAATTGTTTTCATCTTGAAAAAAATGGTGAGCTTCTTCTATTGGAATATTTAAAATTTCAGGAATAGTTTTTTTAGCCACATATACAGTTTGACTAGCTGGTTTTAGTCTATTTCCATTGCAAGAGTCACATTTTTTTTCTGTCATAAATTCAACCATCTCTTTTTCATCTTTTATCATATCATAGGCTAATTTTACAATACCATCCCATTTTCTTGTGAGTTTGTGTTTTTTCCAAAAGAATTTTACCTCATCAACAGTTCCGTGCAAGATAGATTTTTTTTGATGCTCTTCTAAATCTCTAAATGGAATTTTTATATTTATTTGTGATTGTTCACAAAAAGCTATTAGCATTTTAAAATAGAAACCTTTGTTAAATCCATATATTATCTTTATTGCTCCATCTTCAATAGCTAAATCTTCATCAATAACCTTTTTCATATCAAGTGCATATCTTATTCCTAATCCATCACAAGAGCTACAAGCACCTTTTGGTGAGTTAAAAGAGAAAGATATTGGTTCTAGTGGTTCAAATGATATTTTACAATCAAAACAAGCCATATGCTCTGAGTAGTGAATGTTTTTCTCAACTCCAACCTCTTCGTGATTTATTATCTCAATTTCTAGCTCTCCAAAACTCTCTTTTAGACCTTTTTCAACATCTTGAGCAATTCTATCTTTGTTTGTTTCATTTGCTGTAACTCTATCTATTACTACTTTTATTGTATGCATTTGAGTTTTGGATAACTCTATATCCTCGTCAAGTCTTACCATTACCCCATCTATCATAGCTCTTACATAACCTTTTGATCGAAGATTCTCAAGTAAATCTGCGAAGCTTCCTTTTTTTCTATTTATTAAAGGTGCTAGTATTATAAGTTTTGCTTCATTTGGTAGCGATAATACCTGATTTATTACATCCGTAGCACTCATTTTTGAAATTGGTTTATTGCATTGATGACAATGTTGTTCTCCAACCCTTGCATATAAAAGTCTAAAGTAGTCATATACTTCAGTTATAGTTCCTACAGTTGATCTTGGGTTTTTTGAAGTAGTTTTTTGATCTATCGCAATTGCTGGAGTTAATCCTTCTATTCTTTCAACATCAGGCTTTCCAACTTTGTCTAAAAATTGTCTAGCATAAGAGGATAAAGACTCTATATATCTTCTTTGTCCTTCTGCATAAAGTGTATCAAAAGCTAGTGTAGATTTACCACTTCCACTAAGTCCTGTAAAAACTATTAGCTTATTTTTTGGTATCTCTAAGTTTATATTTTTTAGATTATTCTCTTTTGCATTAAATATTTTTATTGTATCACTCATAATTTGCCTTTAAAAATTTAAAGTGTTTATTATATATAAAGTTTGTTAATAGTTAGTATTATATTTTGCTATTAAGCCCCAACTCTTTTGGCTCATCTATAAAAAAACCTTGAGAGTAATCTATATCTAGATTTTTTACACAATTTAAAACCTCTTCATTATGTACAAACTCTGAAACAGTTTTTATTTTAAGTGCTTTTGCAAATCCAACAATAGTTTGAACAGTAAGATATAGATTGTTATCTGTATTTATATTTTTTATTAAAGAACCATCTATTTTTATATAATCAACATCTAATTTTATAATATACTCAAAATTTGAGTATCCAGTACCAAAATCATCAATAGCAATTTTGCAACCAAGCTTTTTTGCTTTTTTTATAAAATTTGATACTTCAGTGAAACTTTCAATACCTTCGCTTTCAACTATCTCAAAAGTTATCTGCTTTGCTGTATTTGTTTTTTCAATCGTATGAACAATAAAATCCATAGTGTACTGATCTTTAATGTCTTCAAGAGTTAAATTTAAGTTAAATTCAATATCTTTACCTTTGAAATATTCACAAGCTTTTTTTACAAGCATTCTTGTCATCCCTAGATATAGTTTTGCTTTTTTTGCCTCTTTTAAAAAACTATATGGTGTTAAAATAGAACCATCTTCTAGTTTAACTCTCATTAATATCTCATATTTCTCTTTTTTAGAAATATTATTAATTAGCTTTTGACCATATATTAAAAGATTATTTGAAATAAGAGCATTTTTTAACTCTTCAATTAGTTTTTTATTCTCTTTTAATTTATTATAAAGCTCAATATTTTCATCTAAAAATAGTATTGAAATATCTCTTTTTTTAGCTATTCTTAGTGCATATTCTGCTTTTGACAAAAGATTATTTTGAACAGCACTATCTTTACAATTTCTAGCAACACCAATAGAGATACTTAAATAAAAGCTATTATTATTTATTAAAATAGGGTGCAAAGAAAAATATTCAATAATATTTGTACATATATCTCTTATCTCTTTTAGGTTATCTTTATTTTTTGTACATATTGCAAAAACATCATTTGCAACTCTATATAAATCTAAATTTATATTTGTAGAAATTTTATCAAAAAGTATTTGTGAGAATTTTTTTAGTACTAAATCTCCTGCTTCAAAACCATAAAAGTTATTTATATCTCTAAAGCTATTTATATTTATCATAGCAATTTTTTGAATTTTGCTATCTTTTAAATCTTTTAAAAGTTTTTGTCTATTTGGTAATAGAGTTAATTCATCTATAAATTGTTCTTCTATAAGTTTTTTTTGCTCATATACTTTTGTAATATCATGCCTTATTGCAATAAATTCCTCTATATTTTTATTTTCATCTAAAATAGGAATAATAGTTGTATCTACATAATATACTAATCCATTTTTCTTTTTATTTACAATTACACCTTTAAAAATCTCTTTATTTGTTATAGTTTTCCAAAGATTATTAAAAAACTCTTTTGTCATACTAGGGTGTCTTACAATATTGTGACTTTTTCCTATTAATTCATCTTCTTCATAACCTGAAATTTCACAAAATTTTTTGTTCACAAATGTTATTAGACCATTTTTATCTGTTTTAGAAACAATAGAGCTTTCATCTATAGCTTTTTTATACTCTAGTAAAAAGTTGTAGCTATATTTTAAATCTTTTTTTTCCATATATTATCCTAAATAAAGCACTTTAATAGATTGCATAATACAATTATTTTTATAAAAAAAGAAGTAATTTAATAAAATTAATATTAATTTAATTTTAAGAAATGTAAAATGTTTAAAATAATAAGGAGTTATCTATGCAAATTCAAAATAGTACAAATCAGGCCTTAAATGCTTTCAAACAAAATTCTGCTTCAAAGGTAGATGAGGGTTCAAAAGAGCAAGTTGCTCCTAAAACAGAGAAATCTGTTGAAGAGATAATAAATAATTCAGCTGCAAAAGTTGCTATATCAATGAATGCTCAATATATTTTATTTGAGATGAATGCAAAAGCTATGGCTGCTGGTAATTCAGTAGGACAAGCAGGTCTAAATGCTTCAAAAGATCAACAAAGTGTTTTGGATTTTTTAAGTGGCAAAGGTAAAATAAATGATATGAGTCTTGAGGATATTGGCTACAAAGGAAAACCAATTATGGATTTATCACCTGAAGAGGCAACAGATCTTGTAAGTGAAAATGGTTTTTTTGGAATAACTCAAACTTCAGATAGAGTTTCAAACTTTGTTTTTAGTTTTGCTGGAGATGATTTAGAAAAACTTCAAAAAGGAAGAGATGGAATTGTTAAAGGTTTTGAGGAAGCAAATAAAATGTTTGGCGGAAATTTACCAGAAATTTCATACAAAACTCAAGAGAGAACTTTAGCTCTAATAGATGCAAAAATTGAATCTTTGAAGAATCCACAATCAAAAGTAGAAGAGTAATATAAAAATAGAAGCAAAAGCTTCTATTTTTATGCTTTTACATCATGAACAACTGTTATTTTTCCACTCCAAAGTTTAAAAATATCACAAGCAACTTTAGCTCCATCTCCACTTGCACATGAAAACATTGTAGGAACTCCACTTGCAAGTCCAGCTACATATAGATTTTTAGAGATTAAATTGCTTGAATTTTCCAAATATATATTATTTGGTTTTGGAACAAATATGTTATCTTTTACATTAACACCTTCACACTCTATATCAAATTTATGAAGACCAGTTGCTAATACTACAATTGAAGCTTCATAAGTAGAATTTTGTGTTGTAACTTTAAAATATTCACCTAAATTCTCAATTTTAGTAGCTTTTTCATCTTTTAGCTCAACATCTTTGTATATCTCTAGCTGTTTTTTCATTTTAAGAAGTAAATCAACACCATTGATTCCACTATCAACTCCAGCAACATTGAAATATTTTCCAACATTTAAATCACTTTTATTATCATCTAAAATTAAGTATTTTTTATCTTTTGCCCAATCAAATTTATCATTTGCACTTCCTAAAGTTAAAGCACAAGCAAAGCCAGCAGCTCCAGCACCAATAATTACTACATCATATCTCATAATATTTTCCTTTCATTTAAAATTTTTCGTAGTTTAACAAAACAGATATAAACTTACTCTTTTATCCACTCTTTTACACTATTTGCAAAAAGCTCTGGAAACTCCAAAGGAATATTATGGCTAGTTCCATCTCTTTTTATTAATTTAATATTATGTTTTTGATTATGTAGCTTATCTAAAGCCTCTAAATCCAAAAGTCTATCATTTGAGCTATAAAGCATATACATAGGAATGTTTTTATCTTTTAATTTATCAAATAGATCTACTCTATTAAAAGTACTTTTTAATTGAGTTATAAAAGTATCTCTTCCTAAATCATTAAACATATCAACCATAGTTTGAGCTAAAGATAAATCACTTTGATTTTGCTCTTCTAAAAGCATAATTGCTTTTTCAAAATCAAGTCCAAAAAAATCATTTATACCTTCGAACTCTTCTAGTTTCTTTTCTCTTCTTACTTTTTCTATTTTTGAAGTAGTTCCAGGAGTTGCAGCTACTGTAAATAATCTTTTTACTCTATTTGGATATTTACAAGTAAAATATGATGCTATATATCCTCCTAGTGAAAATCCTAAGATATTTATCTTCTCTTCTTTAAACTCTTTGTTTAAAATATCAACAATTTCATCAAAATCTGTTGAGTTTGGAATAGGTATATGAACTATTTCAAACTCATCTTTTAAAAATGGTAATGCTCTATTCCAAAGCCTAATATCAGTCATAAGACCTGGTATAAAATATATTTTCTCTTTTTTCATCTTATTATTCTCTTTTTGTTTATTAACTATTATTTTGATTAAATTCTATATTAAATTAGCTTAATAGTCTAAAAAATATCATATTTTAATAAGTTTTTCTTATTTATTTTAAATTAAGTTATCTTATATATAATTTTGATAAATTATAAGGAGTTCAAATATGAATACATTTGATAAAATTCGAGCTTTTTGCAGACCGTTTAGAATTATTATTGGAATTATTTTGATTATTGTTGGTGTTTATACAGGGATTGTTTGGTTTTATTTAGGAGTTATTCCATTGATTGTTGGGATTTTTGATATTTGTCCACTTTGTAAGTTTAGTGGAAAATGTACACCAAAAAATTTAAAGTAGAGATATTACTCTACTTTAATATTCTTAATCTATAAATTTTATTGTAATCATCCCATAAAATATATTGTCGTGATAAAACTCAACTCTGTAACTTTTATTAGAATTATCTAGTGAAAAACTACTTACCATATCACTTTTTTTAAGAACTAAACTATCTTCACTATCAACTCCAGCTTTACTAAAACCAATAACATTTACTCTAAGTGGAGATTTTAAAACTTTGAAACTTTTTTTAACCTCTAAAATTTGACCAAATTTAGTTTTTATTATATTTCCATCTATTTCAAAATCAACACTATCAAATGAGCCATTTTTATCAAATATTTGAGGAGATAAAGTAGTTATTAGGTTATTTCCTATATATATTTCATAGTTGCCATTTGTAAATTTACTATTTCCTAAAGAGTGTTCAAATATAAAATTATTTTCACTCTTTTTCATAGGAATAAATCTTAAATTTTTTCTAATATCATTTAAATTAAAAGAGATATTGTTATTTATCTCTATTTTTCCAAAATCAAAAAGTAATTTTTGTACCTCTTTGTAATTGTTTACATCAAAATTTCTACTAAATTCAATATCCATAATTCTCATAAACTCTTCAATAGATTTTAGTTGATAAATTACTTTTTCTGTTAAATCTGTAATATTTTTGCTTGTTTCTATTGCAAAAGCTGGTTTATTGTTTGTAACTGCAAAAAAAGTCAAAGATAGTTGTTGTTGTTCATCTTTTGCTTTTGTTTCTGTATTTTTTACTCCAAAATAGTGGTGGTCTTGAAAAAGTTTATCTTTGTTTAGATTATCTCTTACTGTTGATGCAATTTCATCTAAATTCCCAAATTTTTCCAAAGAGTGTATTTTATCTTGGTCAATAATAGTTGCTTGACCCCAAGCTCTTGGATTAAAGATTGCATTTTCATAGTTTTGTCTATAAAAACCATGTCCATCGTGTAGATTTAAAATTAAATCTACTTTTTTATCCAAAATAAGAGATTTTATTTTTTCTATATTGTTTAAATCTTTATCATCTTTTGAAATAGTGCTAAATTTTCTATTCATATCTCCATATATGCCTCTTTGGTTTGCAATCATACTATCTATATTTACACTAGGAGCAATCCAAACACTACCTTTTTTTATAGTGTAATATTTTTCTAAAAATGCTGGTGCAAAATATCCTCCAGGTTCATCACCGTGTATCCCACCAATGATAAGTAAAGTATGTCCTGATGTTGTGCCATCTTTTTTATAAAGAGTAAAATCTTTGTTTGTATTTGCATAAATATTTGATATCAAAAATATAATAAGAAAAATAAATCTCATATGTCTCCAAGCCTATAAAATTATTAAAAATGGCTCGTATAGTATCTAAAGCTTATTTAGACGAGGATTAAAAGTTGTTTGTCTATTTTAAATATTATTAAAACTATTATTCTTTATTTTATGTTAGAATCGTAGTAAATTAAGATATAAATGGAAAATATTATGATAAATGAAAATAATAAAAAAAATATAGAAACTTTTGGTGAACTAATTAATTTAAGTGATTACTCTTTTATAGAAAATCTAAACAGCGATCCTGATGCAAAACATAATGGTGACAATAAATATCCAAGAGAGGTTTTTAGTGGACATTATGTTCCTGTAAGTCCAACTGCTATTAAAGAGCCAATATATATTTCTCATAGCAAAAACTTTTTTAAAGAGTTAGGCTTTAGTGAAAACTTACTAAAATCAGATGATTTTATAAAACTCTTTTCAGGAGATATGTCAAATATTTCTAATTTAAAACAAAATCAAGGTTGGGCAACAGGATATGCACTTTCTATTTATGGTCGTGAGTATTATGCTCAATGTCCTTTTCAAACTGGAAATGGTTATGGAGATGGTAGAGCAATATCTGTTTTAGAAGCAGCTATAAACGGTAAAAGATGGGAATTTCAACTAAAAGGTGGTGGAAAAACTCCATATTGTAGAGGTGCAGATGGAAGAGCAGTTTTAAGATCAAGTGTAAGAGAGTTTTTGGCTCAAGAACATATGCACTCTTTAGGAATTCCTACTTCAAGGTCTTTAACTTTGTTTACCTCTAAAAAAGAGCAGGTTTCTAGACCTTGGTTTAAAGAAAAATCATCATCTTATGAGCCTGAAGTTATGATAGAAGAAGATGTTGCAATTACAACAAGAGTTGCATCTTCATTTTTAAGAGTAGGGCAAATAGAACTTTTTGGAAGAAGAGCTCGAAAAAATGAACATAAAGATGCTTTAAAAGAGTTAGAAATGATTGTTTTACACTTAATTGATAGAGAATATAGTGAAGTAATCAATCAAGATTTGAGTTTAGAAGAAAAAATAATACTACTAGCAAATGAGTTTCAAAATCGTCTTACTTCTTTAGTAACAAATTGGATAAGAGTTGGATATTGTCAAGGAAATTTCAACAGTGATAACTGTGCAGCTGGTGGTTTTACACTTGATTATGGTCCATTTGGATTTATAGAGATGTTTGATTCAAAATATCAATCTTGGACTGGTGGAGGAATGCACTTTTCATTTTTTAATCAACCAGTTGCTGCTTTTAAAAACTTTAAATCATTTTGTAGTGCTTTAAAACCACTACTTAGTTCAAATAAAGAAGCTTTAGAAGAACTTGAAAAAATCGAAAATAACTTTAGTAAAGTTATGCAAGAAAAGATCCAAAATATGTGGGCTAGTAAGTTGGGATTAGAAAAGTTTGATTTTGAACTTTTTGATGAGCTTATAAATCTTATGATAGATACAAAAGTTGATTACATAATATTTTTTAGAGAGTTATCAAGTATCCCCCATAATTTGAGTAGTCTTGAAAAAAGTTTTTATGCAAATTTAGACAACGAGAAAATAAAAGAAAGATGGAATAGTTGGCTTGAAAAGTGGAAAGTAAAAATAAATGTAAATGATGAAGAATCAAAACAAAAACTATCAAATCAAATGAAACTGATTAATCCAAAATACAGTTTAAGAGAGTGGCATCTAGTTTGGGCATATAAAGCGGCAGAAAAAGGAAATTATGAACCCGTTCAAGAATTACAAGATGTAATGACAAAACCATATGAAGAACAAACAAACGAGATAGAAGAGAAATACTATACTAAAAAACCCTCAGATTTTTTTGGAATAGCTGGTATATCGCATGTGAGTTGTTCGTCGTAAAGATGAATTTTACTCATAATGTGACCACATTCGTATCACTTTTATAGTTTTAATATCTTCTAAAACTTCATAAACTAATCTGTGTTGAATATTTATTCTTCTTGATATTGCACTATTTAAATCACCAATTAGTTTTTCATAAGGCGGGGGATTTTGATATGGATTTAAAGAAATTATCTCTAATAATTCCAAAGCCTTTGATTTTAAGCCTGAATTAGATAATTTCTTGGCATCTTTTCCAGCTTGTTTAGTATAAACAAGTTTATAGTTTACCATTCTAACTCTTCATCACAATCTTCAATAGATGTATTTAATCCTTTAATTATAGATTCTCTCATATTTGGAATTGATGTTAGATATAAAGTCTCTTGGATGGCATTCCAATCTTCTTGAGATAACATAACAGCATTTGTTCTTTTACCAGTTATAAGTATTGGTTCATGTGTTAATGCTGTTTCATCAATAATATTATAAATATCTGCTCGAACTTGACTAACTGTCATAACTTTCGTCATATCATGCCTTTGTTTTTATTTTAGTTATTGTACATAATAACGTACGCTTTTGTCAAGTCGCTTTATTTAATAAAAATTGAAGAGAAATATTATATTAAAAAGCCAAAGAATCTTTTTGGAATAGCTTGAATATTGCATGTGAGTTGTTCGTCCTAAAATAGCTTAAATCATAAAATATAGAGACAATAAAATACCTATTTTTATTCTCCATTTTTGATAGCATTTTTTATAACTTGAGTTACAGTTTCAAAATTAATATTTTTTTCTTTACAATATTTTGATTCAAGCCAAACTGAAAGTTGTTTTTGTCCTTTACTGGCATTGCAACTACAACAACATAAAGCAATATTTTCTCTAGTTATAATTTTTGCATCATTAATTATATGTTCCCAGCTTGCAGCTGTTTTTTTAGATATTTTTGTTGAAGTAAAATTTATACCACAATAAACACAAACTTTATCTCGTTCTCTAATCTCTTTTTCTAGATTTAAAGGAATATTCCAATTATTAGCCATTCAAAGTTTCTCCATTTTAGAAATAAAAATTTAATTTATATCAAGTATTATATAGATTTTGTAAAAGTTTGGCAAAGGTGTATTTATATTTTCATTCAAATAGAGATTTAGATTTTTGTTTCAGACAAAGAGTTAAAAAATTAGCAAGGAAGTTTACTTTTGTAAACGACCGAAGCTAATTTTTTTTAAAACGATGAAGTATCAAGCAAAAAGATAATGCTCTATTTTATTCCCACTCAATAGTTGCTGGTGGTTTTGATGAAATATCATAAACTACTCTATTTATTCCATCAACTTCGTTGATAATTCTTCTTGAGATAGTTTCAAGTATTTCATGTGGAATATGTGCAAAAGTTGCTGTCATACCATCTGTTGCATCTACTATTCTTACACAAACTGTATTATCATAAGTTCTATTATCACCCATAACACCAACAGATTTTACATTTAATAATACTGTAAATGCTTGCCAAGTTTTTTCATAATATCCAGTTGAGTGTAAAACATCTAGTAAAATAACATCTGCTTTTCTTAATAAATCTAAGTCTGGTTTATTTACATCTCCCATAACCCTAATTGCAAGTCCAGGTCCAGGGAATGGGTGTCTATTTATCATATTTCTTGGAAGTCCAAGCTCAAGTCCAAGCTCTCTTACTTCATCTTTAAAAATCTCTCTTAAAGGTTCAACAAGTTCAAATTTCATCCAATCAGGAAGTCCTCCTACATTGTGGTGAGATTTTATAGTTTTTGAAGGACCTTTTACTGAAACTGATTCAATAACATCTGTATAAAGTGTTCCTTGAGCTAAAAACTCAACACCTTCGTGCTTTTTTGCCTCTTTGTCAAATACTTCAATAAATGTTTCACCAATTATTTTTCTTTTTGTTTCAGGATCAGTCACACCTGCTAATTTTGTTAAAAATTGCTCACTTGCATCAACAGTAATTAAATCAATACCTCTTGACTTAAAGATAGTTTCAACTTGTTCTCTTTCGTTTGCTCTTAAAAGACCATTATCAACAAAAACTGGAATTACTTGATTTCCAATTGCTTCAAAAAGAAGAGTTGCAACAACAGAGCTATCAACTCCACCACTTACAGCACAAAGAACTTTTTTATTTCCAACTTGATTTTTAATTTTTGTCATTTGTTCTTTTGCAAAAGAACCCATATTCCAAGTGCTTTCACATCCACAAATATATTTTGCAAAATTTTTAAGAAGTTTGCTTCCACATTCTGAGTGATAAACTTCAGGATGAAATTGAAAAGCATAGATATTTCTATTTGTGTCAGCAATAGCAGCATAAGGTGAATTTTCACTAATTGCAATTTTTTCAAATCCAGATGGAATTGATTCAACTCTATCACCATGGCTCATCCAAACGATTTGACCATTTTGTGTATCTTTAAAAATCTCATTTTCTACAATAATATCTAGTTTTGCTTTTCCATATTCATGACTTGTTGCTGGAATTACACTTCCACCAAAATGTTGAGCAATAAGTTGCATTCCATAACAAATTCCTAAAATTGGAAGTCCTAAATCAAAGATTGTAGAATCAGGATGATATGAATCGCTAGCATAAACAGAAGCTGGACCACCTGAAAGTATAATCCCTTTTGGAGTTCTTGCCATAATATCTTCAATTGATTCATTGTATGGAACAATCTCAGAATAAACTCCGCTTTCTCTTAGTTTTCTTGCAATTATTTGTGTATATTGACTACCAAAATCTAATACAACTATTGGTACATGCTTCATATATTTAACCTTTCTTCTATATTTTAATCGAATATTTTATCTAAAAACTCTTTTTAATCTTCTTTTATAAAATGAGCACCTAAAGATTTTTCTCTTTTTAGACTTGCTTTTAGTATAGTTTTTGCTGTTAAAAGTCTAAGATATAATAATCTTCCAACATCAAGTAATAAATAACTCTCTATTTTGTTTAAAGCATCTTTTAACTCTTTTTTTGTTCTTACAATTCCTGCACTTTCCCACATAGTTCTTCTTAAATCATCTTTTATATCTTTATCAATCTCTTTGTTTCTTATGTACTCTTTTATCTCTTTTTTATAGTTTTGTTTATCTATTTTAAAACCAACTTCTAAAGATTTATTAGCTGCAATTCTTGAAAAAACAAGACCTTCTAAAAGTGAATTTGAAGCAAGTCTATTTGCTCCATGAACACCATTACAAGCAACTTCACCAATAGCATAAAGATTTTTAAAATTTTTAACTAATCCATTTAAAGAAACTTCTATTCCACCCATACAGTAGTGAAAAGCAGGGCTTATTGGAACATTTTCAAATGGAAGTTCGTATCCCAAATCTTTTATATTTTCATAAATATTTGGAAATCTTTGTTTAAAGGCTTTTTTCTCAAAATTTTTAAAAGATAAAAATATACCCAAACCTGTTTTTTTGTTGTAGTCAAAAATTGCACGACTTACAATATCTCTAGGAGCTAACTCACCACTAGGATGATAATCAAATAGAAATCTTTTATTGTTTTCATCGACAATAAATGCACCTTCTCCTCTTAATGCTTCACTTAAAAGTGGTTTTCTAGCAAATGATGTTCCTTTTAAAACTGTTGGATGAAATTGTGTCATTTCCATATCTTTTAAAGATATATTTTTTTCAGCAATAATTCCTTGAATTTCACCAGCATTTGCAGTTGAATTTGTGTGATATTTGTATAAAGAACCAACTCCACCGCTTGCTATAATTGTATTGTGTGCAAAAGCTACTTTTTGTTCATGTTCACTAGTAAAATATTGAACTCCATAGCAAACATCATCTTGTATTAATAAATCACAAATTACAGCTTGAGTTACTATTTCGTGAGGACAATGTTCAAGTAAAAATAGATGAATCTCTCTTCCTGTGGCATCACCTTGAGCGTGTAATATTCTATTTCTACTATGTGCTGCTTCTTTTGTATATGCTAAGTTTCCATCTACATTTTTATCAAAAATCATACCAGCTTCTATAATCTCTTTTATTGTAGGAATTGATTCAGAACTTAAAAGTTCAACTGCTTCAAGATTGTTATAATTAGCACCTGCATCTAGAGTATCTTTTATGTGAGTTGGTATGTCGCTTTTATCAACAGCACTTGCAATTCCACCTTGAGCCCAAAAAGTATTTGAATTCCATGTTGACATTTTGCATAAAATTAAAACTCTTTTATTCTTTGGTAGAAGTCTAGCAGCATTAAGCCCTGCTATTCCAGCTCCAACTATAATATAATCATATATCATTGTTGTTGTGTTTTTTCTTGTTGTTTGTCGTTTGGTTTGTAAACTGGATTAGCTTTAAAACCGCAACCACTAAAACTAAATAAAACTCCTGCTATAATAAAAGCATGAAAAATATTAATGAAATTCTTAATCATATTACAAATAATCCCTCTTATGATAAATTAAATATCTTTTTAGAGATAAAAAGATTTGTAAATATACTACCTTTAAAATTAAAAAGTGGCATAAAGTTTGTATATATTAAAAATCAAACCATGCATTTTGTTCTAACACACCAACTTTTCAAAGTTGAGTTTGAACATAACAAAGATACACTAAAAGCTCTTTTAAAAATGGCAGATATAAAAGATGTTACAAATTTTGTTTTTTTTGTATCAAATAGTGTAGATAATTTAATCAACAAAAACATTGAAAATATAGATAAAAAATATATAGAAAAAAGTGTTGGAATTTTTGAAAATAGGGCAAAAGATGAAAAAATATTTAAAAAATTTGAAAGTATAAGAGAGATTATAAAAAATTCTACTAATCAAGGTAATATCTAAATTATAGGAGAGTTTTAAATATTTTTTCTATCTCTTTATAGTTTGGAGAGTACTTTTCTACTAATTCCCAAAATTTTTTTGAATGGTTTTTATGCTTTATATGAGCTAGTTCGTGAATAACAATATATTCCATAATATAAAGTGGAAATTTCATAAGCAATATATTAAAATTTAGCTCATTTTTATAGTTGCAAGAACCCCAAGTTCTTTTGTTTTTTCTATATGAAATTTTTGTTGGAAATAGTTGCATTAAATTTGAATATTTTTCAATAAAAGTAGAGATAAAACCATCTATCTCTTTTTTATAAAAACTATCAAGATTTTTTATAGCAAAATCAGTTAAAAGCTTTTTTTCTCCTAAATATAAAAAATAACCATCTTCTAAAGTTTTACTTTCTACTCTTTTTATATTTTCTAATATCCAATCTTTTTTTCTATCTATTAAATCTTTTGCATCATAAATTGTAAAATATCTATTTGCTTTTATTTGCAATAAATCTTTTCTTAAAATTCTTAAATAGCAATGTTTTATATGCTTTTTATTATGTAATTCAACACTTATTACACTATTATTCAAATTAATTTCAAAATTCAAAAAAAACCTTTAAGTAAATTTTAGATAAAATCCGCCCGATTATACCATAAGTGTAATGATAATTTAATTGAGGAAAACTATTATGAAAATTGCAAATAGAATGGAGAAATTAGCTCCTTCACTTACTTTATCTATAACAGCTTTAGCAAACGAATTAAAAGCTGCTGGTAAAGATATCCTAAGTTTTAGTGCAGGTGAACCTGATTTTGATACGCCACAAGTTGTAAAAGATGCAGCTATTAAAGCAATAAATGAAGGAAAAACTAAATATACAGCAGTTGAGGGTATTAAAGAAACTAAACAAGCAATTATTAATAAGTTAAAGAAAGACCACAATTTAGATTATACATTGGATAAAATTGTAATAAGTAATGGAGCTAAACACTCTTTATTTAATCTAGCTCAAGCACTAATTGATGAAGGTGATGAAGTTATAATTCCTAGTCCATATTGGGTTACTTATCCAGAATTAGTTGTTTATAGTGGAGGAGTTCCTGTATTTATAGAAACAGATGAGAGTACAGAATTCAAAATTACTGCAAAACAATTAAAAGAGAAAATTACACCAAAAACAAAAATTTTAATGTTAAACTCTCCTTCAAATCCAACAGGGTCAATTTACTCAAGAGATGAGTTATTAGCTATTGGTGAAGTTTTAAAAGGTACAGATATTGTAGTTTTATCAGATGAAATGTATGAAAAACTAATTTATAAAGGTAAAAAATTCACTGCAACTGCTGAAGTTAGTGAAGATATGTATAATAGAACAGTTACAATAAATGGTTTGAGCAAATCTGTTGCGATGACTGGTTGGAGATTTGGTTATGTTGCATGTCCAAACAGTGCACTTGCAAAAGCTATGTCAAAACTTCAAGGGCAAGTTACATCAAATGTAAATTCTATGACTCAATATGCAGCAATTGTAGCTTTAGAAGGTGAAGCCAATAAAGATATTGAGATGATGAGAGTTGAGTTTGAAAAAAGAAAAGATTATGCTGTTAAAGCTATAAATAATATTTCTAAGCTATCTTGTTATGATCCAGATGGTGCTTTTTATCTATTTATAAATATAAAAAAATACTCAAATGACTCTATGAAATTTTGTGCTGATTTACTAGAGAGCAAAGGAGTTGCACTTGTTCCTGGTCTTGCTTTTGGAATGGAAGGATATGTTAGATTATCTTTTGCTACAAGTATGAAAGCTATAGAAGATGGAATAAATAGAATCAAAGAGTTTGTAGAAAACAGATAAAAAACTTTTAAATATAAAAAATTTCGCTTAGTATTAATAAAAAACTAAGCGAAAAAACTTAAAAAATATTTTTTAAAATAATCATTTCACTAATTTTTTCATTTTAAAGTGGTTTTATTAACTTTTTATTAATTTAAGATTAGATAAAATCAGCACAATTTTAAAAAAGGTATTAAAATCTTTTGTTAATTTAAAATTTATTAGGGGGAATTTATAAAATGATGGGTCCTATTACACTTGCAAATGATGTTGCATCATTTACTACTCTTCAGTTATCCACTTTTGTAGTTATTGCTTTTGCAATATTGGTTTTGTTTACTACTTTAAAACAATCAACACATAGTGATGTTTTTCCAGTATCTGTTACAAATGAGCTAAAAGGTCTTGGAATTTTGACGGTTGTTTTTGCTCACTTTGCATATATGAAAGTTACAAATGCTGATTTTTTGTTTCCACTTTCTATAATTGCTGGAGTTGGAGTTGATTTATTCTTATTTATGTCAGGATTTGGTCTTACAGTTGGAATGCTTAAAAGACCAATGAAGGCAGTTGATTTTTATAAAAAAAGAGTTATAAAAATCTTTATTCCATTTTGGATTGCTTTAATTATTATGTTTATCGCAGATGCTCTGTTTATGGATAAAACTTATTCTGTAGGATATATTATAAAATCTATGTTAGGATTTTTCCCAACAGCAGATGGTTTTGGTGATGTAAACTCTCCGTTTTGGTATATTACATGGATGATTATGTTTTATCTTTTATATCCATTGGTATTTTTTAAAGATAAACCATGGTTAAGTGCAATTATTTTAGCAGTTATAGCTACAATTATTGGAACTTTCAATATCTTTGATTTGGGAAGTAACTGGCTTCATAGACTTCATACAGTTGCTTTTTCTATGGGTATTATTTTAGCTTGGCTTTTACAAATAAAAGAGGGTGAGAAAAATAGATTTATAGAATATATTAAAGATTTCAGAGATAACTCAAAAGATATGAAATATATCGTTATAGCTATTATGTTTGTTATTGTGTTTTATGTATCACAAAGAACAGGTGCTGGTTCATGGCCTGCTTTAACTGCTATTTTAGGACAAGGTTTTTTTGTAGAACAACTAATGTCAATAGTAATAATGCTAGCATTTACAGTGATTTTTATACTTAAAAAAGTAGATAGCAAGTTTTTAACTATGTATGGAGTTTACTCTTATGAAGTTTACTTAATTCACTGGCCACTTATGGCAAAATATGATATTTTCTTTGTATATCTTCCAGCTTGGGCTGCTGTAATTGCTTGGTTGGTTGCATTTATTTTAGTTAGTATGCTTCTTCAAAGATTAGTAACTCCTGTTAGTAATTTTGTAGATAAAATTACTAAATAAAAATATATAAAAAGTAAGCTTTATAGCTTACTTTTTACTTTTTGAAAATTATAAAACATATAATTCTTAGTATAATAAAAATAAAAAATACAAATTTCAATAATATTTTTAAAATATTAAATATAGAGGTTAAATGATTATAGAAGATTTAAAAAATATTATAGAAAAAAATTTAGAAAATAAAACAAATGAAGTAAAAAGAGTTTTTCATGGTCGTGGGAACTTTTATGATAATTTTTCATATTTGACTGTTGATAGTTTTGATAATACACTTTTTGCAACTTTTTTTGAAGAGAGTTTTGATGAAAAAAAGATTATAAGAATTTTAGAGATTATCTCAAAAAATAGTGATTTTGAGAATTTTATTATTCAAAGAAAATATAAAGAAAAAGATTTTTATGAAGTTATTTATGGAGAGATTGTAGAAGATTTTTTTGTGTACGAAAATAACTTAAAATATAAAATAGATTTTAAAAATCGAAATATTGGTTTATTTTTAGATATGAAAAAAGGTAGAGAGTATATAAAATCTATTTGCAAAGATAAAAATGTTTTAAATCTTTTCTCATATACTTGTGCTTTTAGCGTAGTTTGTATTAGTGGCGAAGCCTCAAGTGTAGTAAATATTGATATGTCAAAAGCTAGTTTATCTACTGGAAGAATAAATCATCATCTAAATCAATTAGATACAAAAAATGTAAAATTTTTACCATATAATATTTTAAAATCATTTGGTAAAATCAAAAAAATGTCACCCTATGATATTGTTATAATTGATCCGCCATCATTTCAAAAAGGCTCGTTTGTTGCTACTAGTGATTATATTAAGATTATCAAAAAACTTGATTTTATACTACCTATAGGTGGAGTAGTTTTAGCTTGTTTAAATGACCCATTTTTAAGTAGTAATTTTTTAATAGATATATTTAAGAAAGAAGCACCAAATTTCGAGTTTTTAGAAAAATTGGAAAATGTAGATGAATTTTTAGTAGAAAATGAAGAAAAAGCTCTTAAAAATCTAATTTTTTTAAAAAAAAATTGATATAATCCAACATTTTTAAAGAAAGAAATCACAATGGAACACTTCTTATTTACACTATTTATGGCAATTTTTCTAGCAACTGTCCTAAATATAATTTTAAAAAAATTAGGTATTTCACAAATTATAGGTTATATTTTAACTGGAATTATCATATCTTATGGATTTCATTTTAAAGGTGCTAATATAGCATCTTTAGATGCAATAGCAGAATTTGGAATAGTTTTTCTAATGTTTACAATAGGTCTTGAAATAAGTTTTGACAAGATTAGAAAGATGAAAGAGATTCTTTTATTAAATGGTTTTTTACAAGTTCATATTAGTGCATTGCTTATTTTTGCTGTTACTCACTTTATTTTTGATTTGTCAATAGAAGTTTCAATAATTATTGCTTTTGCATTTTCTCTATCTTCAACAGCTATTGTTTTACCTTATTTAAAATCTTCAAAAGATATTTATACTCCTTATGGTGAAAGAACAACAGCTATTTTAATCTATCAAGATTTAGCAGTTATTCCAATTTTACTTTTAATTTCATTTTTAACAAATGACAATTTATCTATAGGGGAAGTTATTTGGAATACTTTTGTATCAGCTGCTGTTATTACAATATTTATGTTCTTTTTTGGAAAAAGAATAATAGATTGGTTACTTCAATTTTCATCAAATACAAGGCTTGAAGAGCTCTTTATTGGTGCTGTTTTTTCAATAGTTATTGGTGCATCTTTATTGGCTGAATATTTAGGATTTACATACTCTTTGGGTGCTTTTTTAGCTGGAATGATTATTGCTGATACAAAATTTAGAATAAAAGTTGAATCAGATATTTCAAATTTCAAAGATTTACTTTTAGGAACATTCTTCTTTACAGTTGGAACAAAAATAGATATTTTATACTTTTTAAATAATATTCATATTGTAATAGGTCTATTTTTATTAATAATGATAATAAAAGCATTGGTTGTATTTTTAATTATTAGGAGAAAATCAGATAAAAATACATCTGTAAAATCAGCAATTGCACTTTGTCAAGTTGGTGAGTTCTCTTTTGCTATTTTAACTCTTGCTGCAAGTCAAAATGTAGTTCCTGTTGAAACTGCAAATTTTTTGGTTTTGATTTCGGTAATGTCAATGATTTTAACACCATTTTTATTAAACAATATATATAAAATATCAGATCTAATTTCAGCTGATATTTATCAATCAGAAAATTTAGAGCCTATTGAAGATACTAATCATATTATTATTTGTGGGTTTTCAATTTTAGGAAGAGTTGTTGCTAGAGATTTATCAGATAGAAATATGCCTTTTGTAATTGTTTCAAATGATATTAGACAAATTCAAGTTGCAACAAAAATGGGTTATAAAGCATATTTTGGTCACTTAGATAAAAAATCAGTTTTAGAAGCTTTAAAAGTGGAAGATAGTTCAAGTATTATAATAACTATTAATGAAACACATGAAAAAATACTTATTTGTGATGCCATATTAAAATATTGTCCAGATGCAAATATTATTTTAAAATATGAATCTTTAGAAGAGAGACATGTTTTGAATGATTTAAAAATTAAAAAATTTGTTCACGCACATGCTGAAATTGGGAGATTATTGGTAGAAGAGGCAACTCACTGTTGTGACTTAAGACTTCACAGATATGATTAATTTTATTTAAAAATAAACTTAAAATTTATGAAATTTAGATAATATATTTTTTAATATAATCATTATTAGGGGAATGAATGAAATTTTCAAAAATTATAATTTTGTTTTTATTGCTTTTGTCTTCTTTATTTGCAAATCAGCATAAAAAATTAGCTTACATTGTTTCTGATATAAATATCCCATTTTGGCAAATTATCTCAAAAGGTATAAAAGATAAATCAAATGAGCTTGGATATGAGATACATATTTATAGTTCAAATAATTTAAAGAAAAATGAACTTGAAAATTTAGCTTCCGCAATATCTTTAAAAATTGATGGTTTAATAATATCTCCAATAAACTCTTCAACTGCTTCAACTCTTTTGGAAATTGCTAATATGAATAAAATTCCTACTATTGTTGCAGATATTGGTTCAGATAGTCAAAATTATCTATCTTTTATATCCTCAGATAATAAAAAAGGTGCTTATGAACTTGGTAAAATCTTATCAAAATATATGAAGAGCTTATCTTGGAATAAGGAAGGAACAGTTGGAATAATAGCAATTCCTCAAAAACGTTTAAATGGAAAAGATAGAACCATTGGATTTATTAAAGCTTTAGAAGAGGATAATATAAAAGTTTCTGGAATGTATCAACAAGTAGATTTCTCATATGAAGAGACTTATAATTATTCAAAAAAATTAATAGATGAGAATAAAAATTTACGAGCTATTTGGCTTCAAGGATCCGATAAATATAAAGGTGCTTTGGATGCAATAAAAAAAGCAAATAAGCAAAACGAAATAGCTCTTATTTGTTTTGATGCAGAACCAGAATTTTTAGAGATGATACAAAATGGAGATTTGGTTGCTTCTGCTATGCAACAACCATATATAATTGGTCAAGAGGCAGTTGTAACTTTAAATAACTATTTTAATAATAAAGAGGTTAAAAAGGAGCAAAAAATGGAAATTTTATCAATTTCAAAAGAAAATATTGATGATAAATTAAAGATAATCAAATTAAATGTTTTAGGAATAAAATCTGATGAAAAATAGATCTTTACTATTTTCTTTTCTTTTACCATTTTTAATTACAATAATAACTATTTCATCTTTTTACACCATTTACAGCTATTTTGAAACTAAACAAAGATTAGTAAATGAGATTAATTTAAAAACAAAATCTATTTTGACTCAATTAAAATATGCTCTTCCACATTTTATAGATTCTTATGCAATTAATGAGTATAAAAAATTAATTGAAAATGAGATGCAAGATAGTGATATTTTAGCAGTAATTGTAAAAGATTATAATTACGGAAAAATATTTTCAAAAGAGTTTTTACAAATTGGGAAAATAAGAGAAAATGACCAAATTTTAGATATTGACCTAAATAGTGTTCATCAAATGAATCTATTATCTAAAAAATTTTCTTATACTGAAGTTGATTTATTAAATGAATCAGATATTAAAATTGCTACACTTGAATTATACATTTCTGATAAAAATTTAAAACATAATTTAAATGAGATAGTTAAAAAAAGTATTCTCGAGATATTTATTTTATCATTATTTATTGTTATTTTAGTTTTTTTAATAATTAAGTCTTTAATTTTAAAACCAATTTTAAATATAGTAAACACTATACAAAATAGTGATATTTACGGTATTCCAAAAGAAAATGTTCCTGAAAACAATAGAGTTAAAGAGTTTAATGATTTATCAAAAAAAATGAATGAAATGATTTTCACAATAAAAGACTTACAAAAACAAATTATCAAAGAAAAAGATTTTATTTCAAATATAATTGATAATTCAAATGTAATAATTGCTGTAATAGATAGCTTTGGAAGAATGTTTAAAATTAATAAATTTGGACAAGAGTTTATAGGTTATAAACAAGAAGAGATCTCAAATAAACCATTTTTTTGGCTTAAATTTCTACATAAAGATATACAAGCAACAGTTGGTAATATTATAGAAAAAGCAAAAAGTGGTAATTTGAAAAGATATTATAAGGCTAGTTGTATTTCAAAAGATGGTGAAGAGAAGATATTTGAATGGTCTAATAGTGTTAGAAATAAGAGTGATGGCTCAATGGATTATCTTGTTTTAATAGGAATAGATGTTACTCAAAAAGAACTTATTCAAAAAGAGATTTTACAACAAAAAGAGGAGCTAGAGTTGATTTTTAACTACTCTAAGGATGGAATTGCAATTTTAGATTTAAATACAAAACTTCTAAATTTTAACAATTCATTTATAGAGATGACAGGTTATTCAAAAGATGAATTACTTGAAAAAACAGCTTTTGAAATGTTGGTTGATAAGGATATTGATAAAAATAAAATTATAATTAAAAAGATACTAGAAGAAGGCTTTATAACTAATCATGAAGAGACTTTTGCCTTTAAAGAGAAAAGAGTATTTACAAACTTTAGTGTCTCTTTACTTCCAAATAAAGAGACTTTACTTATGATTATAAAAGATGTTAGTTCATTGAAAGTTTTGCAAGAACAATCAAAATTAGCTTCTTTGGGTGAAATGATAGGAAATATAGCTCATCAATGGAGGCAACCTTTAAGTTTAATTAGTACTGTTGCTAGTTCTTTAAGAGTAAAATCTGAATATGATATGCTTAAAAAAGATGATATTTATGAAGCTTCAAAATCTATAGTTATGCAAACAGAATATTTATCAAATACAATAGATAATTTTAGAGATTTTATAAAAGGTGATAAATCTTATACAAATATTAGTATTAAGGATGTTTTGCATAATAGCTTAACTCTTGTAGCTGCTTCATTAAACAATAATTTTATTAATCTAATCATAGAATTAAATGATGATTTAACTATTTTTGGAAATAAAAATGAGCTAACAGAAGCATTTTTAAATATTATTTCAAATAGTAAAGACATTTTAAAAACTATTGAAGAGAAAGATAGGTTTATATTTATTAAAAGTAAAAAAGTTGATGAAAATAGACTCGAATTAAAGTTTTTAGATAGTGGTGGAGGAATTGATGAAGCACTTATATCTAGAGTTTTTGAGCCATATTTTACAACAAAACATAAATCTCAAGGAACAGGACTTGGGCTTCCGATAGTTGATAAAATTGTAAGAGAGAGACACAAAGCTAGTATTGAGATTTACAATGAAGAATTTATCCATAATCAAAAAAAATATAAAGGACTTTGTTTTAAAATCATATTTAAAACATCTGAGTCTTAGAAGTTTATTTAGAGTTGTTTTTAAACCAAAAAGCTCTTAAGCTTTTTGGTTTTTTAAAGAGTAAAGCTCCAACCATCTCATAATAATTGCGCTTAAATATGGAATTGTTTGGATAAAAATTGTTGCAGCAAATACATAAATCTCTGTTATTCCAGATTTATTTGTATATATTAAAGATACAAATGCAGTTAAAAGTAAAACTCCCAAAATTGTCTCATATTTTATTGGGTTTGCACTTTTTTTAACTTTTCCACCTTTTTCTGTTCTTTTAAATGGTAATCCATCTTTTATAAATCCATCAAATACGGCTTTGAAGATTATTAGTTGTAAACTCATAGATGCAATTGAGCTTAATAGTATCTCTTTAAAACTAGCTTTTACCTTTGTTCTATAAAGTATAAATGTATGTAAAATATTTACTATAAATGCAGTAATAATAGGAATAGTAAGTGGAATTGTAGGAATTGTAACACCTACAAAGATAATTACAGGAACCCAAATAATATTCATAACAGCCATAATTGGACCCATGGCATCACTTAACCAGAAAAACCAACCTGTAACAAATTTATTTTTTTGTGGCGGACTTAATCTTTTTGAACTAGGTTTAAACTCTCTCCAGTGCTTTTTAAGAATTTGAATAGCCCCATAAGCCCATCTATGTCTTTGTGTTTTAAATGCCTCAACAGTATCAGGAAGTAGTCCAAAACCATATCTTCTATTTGTATAGTGTGCAATATATCCAGCTTCAAATAGTCTAAGTCCTAACTCACTATCCTCAACAATGGTATCAGTTCCCCAACCACCAACTTCCATCATGGCACTTAATCTTACCATCACCATTGTTCCGTGAACAACTATGGCATTCTCTTCATTTCTATCAACCATTCCAATATCAAAGAAACCTGCATATTCTGCATTCATAGCTTTTTTGATAATACTTTCATCTCCATCTCTATGATCTTGTGGAGCTTGTACAATTGCAACTTTTGGATCATCAAAAAGAGGAACTAAATCTACAAGCCAAGGAGATTCAACCTTGTAATCAGCATCTATTACAGCAACAATTTGTGCATCTTTATCTGTATAATCAAGAGCCATATTTAAAGCTCCAGCTTTAAACCCTGTACATTTAATATCAAGATATTTAAACTTACTCCCTAGTTTTTCACAAAGCTCTTTTATTGGAGTTTTATAAAAATCTTCTGGAGTGTTGTTTATAATAACCAAAACTTCATAGTTTGGATATGTTAGTTTTGATAAACTTTCCAAAGTTTCAGCTAAAACATGAGGTTGCTCTTTGTATGCTGGAACATGAATAGATACAAGAGGTGCATTTTGTGATTTTAAATCAAGAGGAACTAATCTTGAAGGCTGAACTCCAATAGAGCTTCTAAATAGCTCATTTGCTTTTGCTAAAGTTATTATTACAAGTGGAATCATAAGAAAACTTCCCATTCCCCACATAATCCACATTCCAAAGTTCATATAGTTTACAAATGGATATATAGCAGCCATCACAATACCAAAAGCCATACCTTGAGCAGCAATTGCATAAGCAAAGGCATGGCTTATATTTACTCTTTGATTTTTTAATCCAAAAAGAGTAAGAAATGCTCCAATAATAATTGCAGCAATCATCTGATAAAGCCAATATTGGTTTAACTCAACTTCACCAGCCAATTGGAATTTTAAAGCTCTATTTGTATCAAAAACTCCCCAGTATTGCCCAACATTTCCTTCATCATAACCTTTCCAAGGTTGATCTAATGCTTCAATTATATTGTAGTGCCAACCTTTTTCATGAGCTAGATTAACAAAACCTCTTATGGCTTGTGCTTGATTTTTTATACTAGGAACAGCACTATTGTTGTTGTAGCCGTGGCTAGGCCATCCTGTTTCACCTATTACTATTTTTCTATTTGGAAAAAGCTCTTCAACAACACTATATTTTTCAATAATAAATTCGTTGTATCTTTCTATTGGCACTTTTTCCCAATATGGTAAAATGTGAATAGTTAAAAAATCAACATGACTAGCTAAAGCAGGATTTTTTTCCCATATATCCCAAGTTTCTGCAGTTGTTACAGGTTTTTTTGTATTATTTTTTACAAAATCAATATAAGCATATAGTTCAATAGGCTCTAGCTCTTTTCTTAAAAGAACCTCGTTTCCTACTATTACAGATTGAACTCTATTTGGGTACTCTTTTAAAATTTCTAATGCTCTTTGGATTTCAAGATTGTTTGCTTCTAAATCCCCACTAATCCAAAGTCCTAAATCAATAGGAAGGTTTGAATCTTTACTAGATTGAAGTATTTTATAAGCTTCCAAAGTTCCATAAGTTCTAAGTTTGTTTGTAAAATTTTCAAATAAATTTACATCATAAGCAATCTGTTCACTTGAAAGTAAATTTTTATCATACCCTTCAAATGGTGAATATGACAATGATTCAATTTTTTCAAATGAGTTTTCATTCAATGTTACTAGGTTATCTCTTGATAACCAAAAAAAGACTTGAAAAAGTCCAGCCATAATAAGCCCTAAGATAATATATCTCAAATAAAATCCTTCTACAAAAAATATGCGAATATTAACATTATTTTGATAGAACAAAGATAAATCAACTAAAAAGTCTATATAAAGGGGCTTTTAATAGTTTTGAATGTCTTTTTTGTAAGATTTTGTAACATAATTAAAAAGGAAAAATAAAAGATGAGTAATATTTTTAAGAGAAATAAAACTTATTATTTTAGAAGTACATTACCAATAGAGTTAAGATTTTATTTTAATAATAAAAAAGAGTATATTAAAAGTTTAAGAATTAAAAATATAAACAATGCTAAAATAATTACAAGATATTTAACTAAAAAATTAAATTTAATAAAGGAAACTATAAAAATGCTTACACATAAGGAAATTTTAGAATTAATAGAAGAATTTAAAAAAATTAGCTTTGATGACATTATAGCAAGAAATAGTTATTTGACTCAAGACGAACTAAATAATCAAATTAGAGAACTTTTAAAAAGCAATAATATAAATCTAATAGAAAAAGAGATGAATGATGCTTTTAGTTTCTTAGCTAAAAAAGATGAAGAACTTGTTTGTTATGGAGTTGATCAAAACTTAGGAAAAGAATTTCAAAAGCAAATGTATCAAATAAAAATTAATGCACTTAATGAAGTTAAAAATATATTAAATGCCCCTAAAGAAAATATTATTAAAATTAAAATAAGTGATGCAATACAAGATTTTTTTAATACAAAAGACAAGAAGCATCACTCAAGAGAACATACTTTTAGAGTTATTTTAAATGATTTTTTAAACTATTGTAATGAAAAAGAGATAGAGTTTGTACACAATTTAACATATCCTTTTATGATGACATTTAAAAATGATTACTATAAAGAGAAAAAGGTTGGAAAAGGAACTATTAATAATTATTTAAAGATGGTTAAGTTATTTCTTGATTATTGTAAAAAATCACAATATATAAGCTTTAATGTTAGTGGAGATATAGAGATAACACAAACAGAAAGAGAAAAAGAAGAAAATGAGAGAGAGCCTTTTTCAATAGAAGATATAAAGTTGATTTTTAAAAATATTGATTTGATAAAATTAACACCACAAAAAAGAAAAAGCAAGTATTATGATGAATATGAGGTTATTATAAAAATTGCATTATATAGTGGACTAAGAAATAATGAAATTTGTCAATTAAGAAAAAAAGATATTAAAGAAGAGAATGGAATTTATTATTTTGATATAAATGATGAAGATGGTAAAACTATAAAAAATCTAAATAGCATTAGAAAAGTACCTATTCACAAAAATATTTTAAATGAAGTTTTAAAGTTTATTAAAAATAAAGACAAAAATATTTTCAAAATAAAAAGTGATAAAATGAGCAAAGAGTTTGGATTATTTAAAAACAAACTAGGATTTAATAAAAAAAAGGTTTTTCATAGTTTTAGGCATACATTTCAAGATGAATTAAAACAAATAGAAGTTGATTATATTAGAATACAAGAACTTGTAGGACATGCCCCTATTAAAAAAGATAGAATGACAACAAGGTATACAAGAAAATATAAATTAGAAATATTACAAAGTGAAATCAATAAATTAAATTTTTTAATCTAGTTTTTTTTATATTTTTTATATATGTTCGACACTTTTTATAAAAATAGTCAAGAGCGGATCGGAAAAATAAAAAACTATGAATTAATACAAATAGTATTTTTATAAAAAGTCTTTGATGTTTTTTTTGTAAACAAAAAAAAGGAGGGACAAAGTCATTTCAAATTTTAAACATATATGTTTTATTTATGCTCTCTTTTTGTTAGTTATTAAAAAGGTTAGAGTTTCTTTTTGTGTTTTCTTTTTTTTATTGATTGAAGATGTTAAATTTTAAAGATAAGATATTTTTTTGTAAGATTTTTTTTATTATATATTTAAGATATTTTATATTAAGTTTTATTGTATTACAAAAAGCACATTTAAGATATTTTACAAAAAAGTTTAAGATATTATATTTATAAGATAAGATATTTTTTAGAAAAGTTTAAGATATTACATTTATAAGATGTTGCAATTTATACGAAAACAATCAATAATTAAATAATTGCAACTTTTACACGAAGATATTTTATAAGTGTTTAGAGCCATTCTTTTAAGATATTTTAAAGACAAAAAAAGACTTAAATGGTCTAGGCCCATTCGAGCCTGAAGGCTCTAAAAACGTTGTTTTTATGGGGTTAAGCATAGCTTAACAATCATTAGACCACTCGCTTTTTTTTGCCCTAAAGGACTTTATTTGCATAGCATCATCAAAGATTTTTTAATAAAGAGATAGTTTGATTTTTAAGACTTTGATTATTATTTATTATTAAAAAAAGATAATTTAACTTTTAAGATGTTGATTATTATATTGTAATAAAGACCTAGATATCCATTATTCCCTAGCCAAAAAACCTTATGGTCTTTTTGGGGAAGACACCCCCATCCCCTTATAGGGGAGTCACTTATAGAGGGAAAGATTTGCTTGTTAAATGTTTCCAACCTTTTTATGGCTTCCAATCTTTCAACTATGGAAGTTAGAGGAGGACATCAAAAACAAAACCACCACTACGAAAGCAACTAAAAGATTGCTTTCTATATCCTTTTTGTATTTTCAAAAAGGATCAAAAAGAAAAGATAACATAAGCCTTTTTTTGTTACAATTTTTGTAAGATTTTGTAACGTAATTCAAAAAAAAGCAAAGAAAATTAATGTATCAAAAACCCATAAAATAGGGTTTCATTAAAAAAACTTTATTTTGATAGAATAAAACTTATTTGAATTTTAAAAGGATTTTTGTTTTGAATTATCTATTTTTTGCTTTTATTATTTCTTTATTTGCAACGTTAGGAAGTCTTTTTTTCTCTGAAATTATGCATTTTATTCCTTGTAGTTTATGTTGGTACCAAAGAATTTTTATGTATCCATTAGTTTTTATATTTTTAATTAACTTATTGTATCCAGATGATAAAGTTTTTAAATATAGTTTTCCTCTTGTAATTATTGGTTTGTTTATATCAATTTATCACAATTTACTGATTTTAAAAATAATACCTGAAACTCTATCCCCTTGTATTAGTGGAGTACCTTGTAGTGTTGATTATCTGAACTATTTTGGATTTATTACGATTCCTTTACTATCTTTTATTGCTTTTTTAACTATTTTTATCCTATTAATAGCTTATAAAAGAAGAGTTTCTTAATCTTTTGTTATCTTTTTTAAGTTAGAGTTTTACAAAAATTTTTGAAGGGAAATTATATGCAAAATAAAGTTTTGGTTTTGGGTTCTTTGGTTTTGGTTTTACTACTTTTTATTGGATTTTCATTTTTTTATAAAAGTGAGCAAAAAGTTGAACAAGTAGCTACGACACCAAATATAAATGAACTACTTTTAAGAGATTACTCTTATAAAATGGGTGATAATCAAAAAAATATTAGTGTTGTTGAGTTTTTAGATCCAGAGTGTGAATCATGCGCTATATATTCAGAAGTTGTTAAGAAGTTATATAAAGAGTATTACAAAGATATCCAAATTGTCGTGAAATATTTGGATAATCATAAAAACTCTAGACTTACAATTCAAATGCTTGAAGCAGCAAGAGTTCAAGGTAAATACGAAGATGTTTTAAATATGATGTTTGAAAAGCACTCTTTATGGGCTTCACATTATTCTTCTGTTGATAAACCAGAGCTTTTATGGCAATTTTTAAAAGAGATTCCTGATTTGGATATTGAGAAGTTAAAAGTTGATATGAATAATCCAAAAATTGATGAAATCATTGCTCAAGATAGAGCTGATGCAACAGCTTTAGGAGTAAGAGGAACGCCAACACTTTTTGTAAATGGAGTTTTATTAAATTCTTTATCACAAAAAGCTCTATTTGATTTAGTAGAAAAAGAGATTTATAAATAATGGAGTATTTAGGAACAGCTGTTTTAACTATTATTTTAGTTGTTTTATTTATATATTTTACAAATAAAAATATATTAAAAAAAACACAAAGTAAATTAGACATAATAAATCGATATAAAATTGCTCTTTTAAAAATTTTAAATGAGTCAAAAGATGATAAAGAGTTACAAAGAAGTAATAAAATAGAGTTTCTAAAAAGAGTAAATGATGAATTATCAAGAAATATATTTTTTGAAAAACATGAAATAAAAGTTGTTTTAGAAGAGTTATCAAAAATGGAGAATGAATGAAAAAAGTATTAATTATAGTTTTAAGTAGTTTTGTTTTTTTATTTACAGCTTGTGATAGTAGTTCATCTATTGATGCAAAATCACTAGCAAAAACAAAAATAGAGGCAGAAAAAAAAGAGTTTGAACCAACTTCTTTTGTTTTATTAACAACAGATGAAAAATTTATTGGATTTAAAACATCAAAAGATGGACTAGATTTTGATGAGTTTAAAGGTAAAAAAGCTGTTATAGTAGATATTTTTGCAACTTGGTGTCCACCTTGTATTGAAACAATTCCAAAATTAAGAGAGATAAAAGATAAATACTCTGATAGTTTAGAGATTGTTTCAGTACTTTTCCAAGATGAAAAAACTGTTGAAGAAATGAAAGAGTTTATTAAAGAGTATCAAATTAATTATCCAATTACAATGGGCGAAGAGAATCAAAAATTAGCAGATGAATTAGGTGTTACAAAAGTTCCAGAGATGTTTTTGTTTTCAAAAAGTGGAAAATTTATACATAAATTTGTAGGAAATGTACCAAAAGAAGAGTTAGAAAAATATCTAAAAATTGCTATGGAAAATTAATCAAACTTAGATTTTATGATTAAAGAAAAAATAACTATATATTATGATAAAGAGTGTCCATTTTGTAATAGTTATGTAGGATATTTGAAGTTAAAAGATAGTTATGAATTAATTCTAAAAAATGTAAGAGAAGATAAAAATATAGATTCAAAATTTGATATTAACAATGGATTTATAGTAAATTTTAAAGATAATTTTTTCCAAGGTTCAAAAGCCTTGGAATTTTTAAATAGTGTTGTAAATAAAGATACTTTTTTAGGAAAACTACACTTTTTCTTTAAATATGATAATTTTTTCAGTAAATTATTATATAAATCTTTACTTACAGCTAGAAAACTACTTCTGTATCTTTTAAATAAAAAATCTAATATTTAAAATATTAACGATAAATTAACAGATCTTAGAAATAATTTCATAAATCTTAAGGAGGATTAAATTTATGAAATTAAAATATTCATTATTTGTATGTATTATTTTACACACTAATATAATTGCGGAAGATAGAACTATTTTAGATGAAGTATCTGTAACAGCTACAAAATATGAAAAAGCAACAAAAGATATTAGTGAAAGTATTGCTGTAGTTGATGAAAAAACAATAGAGGATAAAAATATCTTAAATGTACAAGATGCACTACAAACAATTCCTGGAGTAATAGCAGAATCAACTTCAAATAGTCCTAGTCCAAAATTAATTATTAGAGGTGCTGGATTAAAAGCTAGATTTGGTGTAAGAGAGATAATGGTTATGAAAGATGGAATTCCTATGACAGATCCAGATTCATTTACAAGATTTGATTTTATAGATATGCAAGATGTTTCAAGTATAGAGGTTCAAAAAGGACCTGGTTCAATAAATGCAATTAATTCAACAGGTGGAGTAATTCAGCTTATTACAAAATCAGTATTTGAAGAGGATAAGAATCGTATAAAATTTGGTGTTGGAAATGAGAATCAAAGAAATGTAAATATTAAACTAAGAGAGAAACTTGATGAAAACAATTTTGTATCATTAACTCTTAGTAAAAGAAAAATTGATAACTCATGGAGAGATAATAATGAGTTTGATACTACTCAAGCAACTTTAAAATATGGACATATATTTAAAGATTACTCATCAATAGAGAATGAAATATCTTATACAGAATCAAATTTAAATCTTCCAGCATCTATGAATCAAACTGAGTTTGATGAGTTTAAAAGAAGTGGAGAACAACATAATACTTCATACACTTGGCAAAATAGTGCTAGAGACTCTAAAATATTCTCATTTAGTAGTAAATATGAGAAAGAGATAGGAGATATATTATTAAAACCAAGATTGTATTTTAACTCTTGGGAGCATTTTCATCCAGTTACAGGATTGATTAATGATAGTGATGATAATAAAGTTTTTGGAACAGATTTAGAGTTTAATATATCACATAATCTATTTAAACAAGATGCAATGTTTGTTGGTGGATTAACTTTAAAAATGGATAAAACAAGAGATGCTAAGAAGTATGAGTATAGAGATTATTCTAAAGGTTTTGGTGGAAGAATTAGTAAAACATTATCAAATGAGAAAGGTAGTTTAGCAAATATTGAAGACTCTAAAACGGCTTTATATGGTATATATTTAATGGAGAGTTTTAAAGTAAATGATGATTTAGGTTTTGATATTAGCACAAGAGTTGATAAATTAAAATTTGATATAGAAGGTAATGAAATAACTAAGTATGATTATTCAACAGGTAAATATATATCTGGACAAGGAGATTATAACATTGATAACTCTTTTACACTTTTATCATCAAAACTAGGATCTAGTTATGCAATAAGTGATTTTACAAATCTATATGCTTCAGTTGCATTTGCTAATCAAGCTCCAACAACAAGTGAGCTAGATGAGACAAGTGATTTAAAAAAATCATCTAGTACAAATTATGAAGTTGGAGTAAAAACAAGAACAAACAATCTATCTTATGATTTAGCTTTATATCAAAACTATGTAGATGATGAGATTATACAGATAAAAGATGCAAGTGGTGATTCTATATATGATAATGCAGGAAAAACTAATAAAAAAGGTTTAGAGTTTAATCTGTCTTATGATTTAACATCAACTTTAGAAGTTGGTGGATCTTATGCTTATAGTAAATTTAAATTTGATAAATTTAATGAGAAAGTAGGAGCCAATTTAGTTTCAAGAGATGGAAACTATCTACCATCAATTCCAAAAAATCAATATGCACTATATTTAGCTTATAACCAAAACGGTTTCAAAACAAGAGTTACAACAAGAACTTTTGAAAGTTACTACATGGATAATGCAAATACACAAAAGTATGAAGGTTATATTATTACAGATTTAATGATTGGGTATGAGTTTAAAGCTCACAATATTCAATTAAATGTAAATAACTTATTTGACAAATATTACGCCTCTGAAGCTTCTAAAGATACAGGTTCAAGAGTTTCATATAAAGCAGCAAGTCCTAGAATGACAATGCTTACATATAATTATAAATTTTAAGGAAGATAGATATGATTAAGTTTATAAAAAGAGACAAAAATGATATATTTGGAATGCCAATTTTAAATATAATGTTTAAAAATAAAATTTTTCATAGAATAGCTCAAATATCTGTACTTTTTCTATTTTTTTATGCCATTTGTTTTGGATTTATAAATCCTACAAAAGAGAATAATATATTTACAACAGCACTTTTTTGGGGATTGTTTTGGCCATTTTTTATGGTTACAACTTTAGCTACTTTTGGTAGAGTTTTTTGTGGAGTTTGTCCACATGGTTTTATTGGAAAATATATCACAAAAATCGGTTTGAAAAAGAAAATACCAAGTAAATTAGCAAATCCATTTATTGGATTATTACTACTATTTTTTGCTTGGTGGTTTGTATACTATATGTTTCCGCAATTTTTTAAAACACCATACTCAACTGCAATTTTATTTTTTGTTATGACAATTGTTGCATCTATTTTTTATTATCTTTATGATGAGATGTCATATTGTAAATATATTTGTCCAATTGGAACAGTTACAAAAGTATATTCAAAAGTTGGTTTTACAAAATTACAGACTTATAAACAAGAGTGTCAAAATTGTAGAACTTTTGATTGTGCAAAGGTGTGTAGTTATAACTTAAAACCATTTACATTTGAGAAAAAAAACTCTATGGAAGATTGTACTTTATGTATGGATTGTGCAAGAGAGTGTGAGAGTGTAGCTTTTAAATTTACAAAACCATCAAATACACTTTTTAATAAATTTAAAAATTCAAAAGCTGAGGTTTGGGCTTTAATATTATTAACAGCAGCTATTAGTATTACAATGAGTTTTCACCACTCTTTAGGAAGAAGTGCAATAGTTGAAGAGTTTTTTTGGGTTAAAACAGCTAGATATTTTGAAGCTATAATAGATTTTGGTTCAATTGATACTGTTGGACTTTTTGCTTTTATTTATGCGGTAGTAATTTCAATATTTTTAAGTGTTGTAGGAATATTTATATCCTCAAAAATTATGAGAGTTGAATTTTCAAATACTTTTTATACTTTAGGATATGCTTTTGCACCTTTATTTATAATTGGAGGATTGTCTCATATTGGAGAGTTTTTCTTTTACTCTTATGCTTCTGATATTGTAAATGGTTTTAATCAAGCCTTTAGTTTAGGATTTGAAACCATGAAACCACTTGCTAGTAGAAAAGATGATTGGGTACATATTTTTAATATTTTTACACATATAGGATACATTTGGGCATTTATTATTATGATAAATAGATTAAAATTAATAGAGACTAAAAGATATTTAAAAATAATAGCTTTTCCATTTGCATCCGTTCTTATAATTTTTTATATAAGTCTAAATTTTTATAAGGCTTATATATTTGATACTTATGGGAAAATTAATTCACACAACCATATGAATCATAAAAAATAATCAAAAAAGAGGAGTATTTAAAATTTTAAAATACTCCTCTCTACTTATCTCATAGGCTCCTAAACTCTCTAAATGTTTATTATAAACTTGACAATCAATAATTTTAATACTATTCTCTTTTGCCCAATTACAAAGATAAAAAAATGCGACTTTTGAAGCATCATTTACAAGAGAGAACATACTTTCACCGCAAAATATATCATTTATTATAAGTCCATAAAGACCACCTACAAGCTTTCCCTCTAGGTAAACTTCAATACTATTAGCAAACTCTAAATTATGCATTAGAGTGTAAGCTTTTATAAAATTATCATCTATCCATGTATCATTTTCATGTTTTCTTTTTACTTTTTGACAATTTTTTATAACATTTTCAAAATTTGTGTTTGATTTTATTTCAAAACCTCTATTTTTAATTGATTTTTTTAAGCTTTTTGATACTTTTAAATCATTTGGATATAAAATCATTCTTTTTTGTGGACTATACCAATTTATATAGTTATAATCATCAATAAACCAAGGGAATAAACCATTTTCATATGCATTAAGTAATCTTTGTGGATGAAAATCACCACCAATTGCAACTAAATCACCACCCATTTGTTCTAATGTTGGAAAATTGAAGTTTTCATCATCCAAAAGCCAGATTTTTTCTTTAATATCTAGTAGTTTCATTTTGGCATTTTATTTAAAATTATGTTAATATCCAATTTTTAAGAGGTTTAAATATGAAAAGAGTAGATGCTTATTTATCAAGTTTAGGATATTGTAGTAGAAGTGAAGCTAAAAAATTTTTAAAACAAAATGAAGTTTTATTTTTTGAAAATAGGGTATTTAATCCAAGCACTAAAGTAAATCATGATGATGTATTGGTAAATGGGGAAAAACTTGATAGTGAAAAAATTATAATATTAATGAATAAACCTTCTGGTGTTATTTGCTCTCATAATGATTCTGGGGTGCTAATTTATTCCCTTCTTCCACAAAGATGGCAAAATAGAAATCCAAAAATTTCAACTATTGGAAGATTGGATATTGATACAACAGGAGCTATTTTATTAACAGATGATGGGGAGTTAAATCATAAACTTACAAGCCCAAAAAAAGATGTAAAAAAGATATATGAAGTGACTTTACAAAATCCACTAAAAGGTGATGAGAAAGAGATTTTTGAAAGTGGGAATATTATTTTAAATGGAGAAGAAAAGCCACTAAAACCAGCAAAACTTACTATTTTAAATGATAAGTTAGTTCATCTTGAAATTGTTGAAGGAAAATATCATCAAGTAAAAAGAATGTTTGCCTACACAGGAAATAAAGTTGTGAAACTACATAGATTAGAGTTTGCTGGTTTTAGAGTTGATGATTTAAAAGAGGGTGAGTTTAGAGTTATTGAAGATAAATTCTAACTCTAAATATCAAGCTTTTAAAAACTCAGTTTCTATTTTTTTTCTTAATTCACAAACAGTTTTTAGTGCATCTTCTTTATGGTCTGAAAATCCCCAATTAACTAAAATCCCTTCAATCCCAGCTTTTTTTGCTGCTGCAATATCTTTATTTGAATCGCCAATAAGTTTTGTTTTCTCTTTTTTTGTATTATATTTATCAAGTAAAACATTTACCATATCTGGATTTGGTTTAGGTTTAGCAACATCGTTGTATCCTAAAATTGTAGAAAAGTATCTATCTATTTCAAGATGAGATAACATTTTTTTAGCAGCATTTGAATTTGCATTTGTTGCTATACAAAATTTAAAATCATTTTTAAAATCATCAAGAATATCTTTAATTCCATCATAAATTACTAAATCATTCAAACAGTTTTGATTATAATACTCTTCAAAAAGGTTTGTTACTAAAGGTGTAAACTCTTTTTGATTATAAAAAAACTCTGCACTATTTATATTTATATCATTTACATGTTCTAAGATAAAATCATGTTCAAATTTTTCAAGCCCTAAATTTTCTCTTACATAATTTACTGTATTTGCAATTGCATGTCCGCTATTTATTAGCGTTCCATCCATATCAAAAATAATCATTCTCATAAAAACCCCTTAAAATGGCTTTAACATTATATAGTTTTTATATTAGTAAGAAGTTAAAAATATTTTCTTGCTAAATAAGACAAATTTTATCTTATTTTAATATTTCTTTTATTATAATTCTTTCATAGGATATTTGTATTGAATCCTCCTACAATTAAATACAATTTTTTTATAGTATCCTATACTTTTTTTGAAATGAATTTATATTATATAAGCTTTGCAGTTTTTCCCTCTGCAAAGCTTTTTTTTATGCCAAAAAAGATACAATCACCCCTAAATTTATTATATTTTGGAGACATATGAAGAAAATCTTACCGATATTAACAGTTGTTTTAATAATCGCAATAATTGTAATAATATTTATATCTATGGCAAAAGAGCAAAAAATGGTAGTAATAAAAGAGGGTAATGTTTCTCAAACTCCACTTGAAATAATTTTAGGTAAGTATCAAGATAGTGATTGTGGAATGATTATTAATGATTTAACTTTTGCTTCTCAAGTGATTTCACAAGATGGAAAAACTTGGTTTTTTCATGATCATGGTGGAATGGCAAATTGGTTAAATAATAAAGATTTTAAAAATAGTGTTAAAATTTTTGTTATGACTAAAGATACAAATAGATATATAGATGGGAAAACTGCTTTTTATAGTACAAATGAAATAACTCCAATGAGATATGGTTTTGGAGCTTATGAAAATAATCAAGATGGTTTTATAGATTTTGAAGAGATGAGCTTAAGAGTTTTGAGAAAACAGACTTTAGCAAATCCGCAACATAAAGAACATAAACATTAATGGAAACTTTTAGCCTTATTTCAATTATATCAATAGCTCTTCTAGGCTCTTTTGGGCATTGTATTGGAATGTGTGGAGGAATAGTTGTAGCGTATTCTAGTACAAAAATAAAAAGTGAATATTCAAAAACTATTCAAAGTGTTGCTCATCTTTTGTACTCTTTTGGAAGAGTTACAACATATACAATTTTAGGAGCTATTTTTGGTTTTATTGGTGGAGTTGTAACTTTCTCAAATACTACAAGTGGAGTTTTTTTATTAATAACTGGTTTTTTGATGGTAATAGTTGGATTTTCGCTTTTAGGAAAAATAAAATTTTTAACTATTTTGGAGCATAGTTGTTCAAAATCACCACTTTATCAAAAAACATTCAAAAATCTTTTAACATCTAACTCTTTGTTTAGTTTCTATCTTTTAGGTATGTTAAATGGGCTTTTACCTTGTGGCTTCGTGTATGCTTTTGCAATTACAGCTGCAAGTACAGGAAGTGCTTTTTGGGGTGCAGTTGTTATGTTTATTTTTGGACTTAGCACTATTCCAGCACTATTTTTCTTAGGATTTTTTGTTGGATTTTTTAAGCAATCAAATTTAAGAGATATTTTTATAAAAATAGCTTCTATTTTAGTAATTATTTTTGGAATATATATAGCGTACAAAGGTTATGAATATATTATTGACCCAACAAAATCAATACTAAATTGTCATATATAAAATTATTAGGCTTCATTCTTGAAGCTCTTTAGAGATTTGCTACTTTAATAATTTTTTTAAAATTATGTTTAAAAGTAGACAAATATGAAAGGTTCCCTTTTTAAATTGGGGAACAAAATTTAAAAAGGAGGAAAAAATGAAAAGATATTTTAGCTTTTTTGGTATTTTAATGGCAACATCAAATGCAAAATTTAATATGTTTTATTCAAAATTTGATAACTATTTAGAAAAATTACCAAATATAAAAAATAGTTTAATAAAAACTGAACTAAAACCAATCAAACAATATTCAACAAATAATTTATAAAAAATAAGGTCAAAAATGAAAAAAATAAATGTAAGCTTAGTTGCAAGCTTTTTAATAGCAACAAATTTATACTCACAACAAACAAGCTCTTTAGATGAAATTACTATTTCAAGTGCTACAAAATCAGAAGAAAAATTAAAAAATGTTACAGCAAATGTTGATGTTATAACAGCAGAAGATATTGAGTCAAGAAAGTTTAAAACAGTAATTGAAGCTTTAAATTCTCTTTCAGGAGTTAGTATCTCAAGTAATGGTGGAATTGGAACTTTAACTCAAGTTTACTTAAGAGGGATGAAAAGTACAAATACTTTAGTTTTAATCGATGGAATAAGATATAATAATCCATATGATGGTTCTGTTGATTTTGCACATCTTATGATAAATGATATCGAAAGAATAGAAGTAATTAAAGGTGCTCAAAGTAGTATTTGGGGAGCAGATGCTAGTGCTGGGGTTATAAATATTATTACAAAAAGTGCAAAAGATGGAACATATGCAAATATAAATCTTGAAGCTGGAAGATATGACTCAAAAATTGCTAAACTAAATGTTTCACACAAAAATGAAAGTTTTGATGCAAAATTAAGTGCTACTAGAGTTGATACAGATGGTTTTTCAGCTAAATCTCCAAAAAGTAGTGAAGCAAAAAATTATGAAGATGATGGATATGAAAATACAACAGTAAATCTTAAATTAGGATATAACTTTGATGATAGTAATAGAGTTTCAACTTCATATGAAATAATTGATGCAAAAATAAATTTTGATGATTCATCAAGAAACTCATCAGCTTATACAGATTTAATGAATAGTATAGTTAGTTTAAATTATGAAAATAAAAATAGTTTTGCTACTACAAACATTTATACAAATTATTCAAGATTTAAAAATGAAACATATGCAGAAACTTATAATTCAAAAAATAAAACTGATATAAGAGAATATGGTATTAAATCTATTATTCCTTATTTAGAAAGCTCTTCATCTTTTATAATAGGAGCTGATTATAAAGGATTTGAAGATAAAGAAGATATAAATAGAAAATATAATAGCAAAGCTATTTATATCACAAATACAAATAAGTTTTTTGATGATAAAACTATTATAACTGAAGCTTTAAGATATGATAGATATAGTGATTTTGAAAATAAAACAACTGGAAAAATAGGAATAAAACAGTATATTATTGATGATTTAAATATTAGCACTAATTATGGAACAGGATACAATACTCCATCTTTTATACAATTATATAAAACATCTTGGGGTGGAAATCCAGACTTAAATCCTGAAAAAACAAAATCTTATGATGTCGGGATTGAGTACAAAGGTTTTTCTATAACTTACTTTAATACAAAAGTTAATAATTTAATACAGTCTATAGAAATAGCTCCATGGACTTATCAAAATAAAAATATTGAAGGAGATAGTAAATTTAAAGGTACTGAAATTGCCTATAAAAATGAAGTAATTGAAGATTTACTTTTAAATTTAAGTTATACAAATTTAAGTGCAAAAGATGCAAATGGAGATAAACTTCTAAATAGACCAACAAATAAGTTTAATTTTGGAGTTGATTACTATGGTTTAAAAGATTTTCATATTAATATAAATGGAGAATATATTGGTACTCGTTATAGTCCAAATATAAACTGGGGAAATCCTGATGTAAAAACAGGAAACTATACAATCTGGAATGCAGTTATTGATTATCAAGCAAATAAAAACTTCTCAACTTATATAAAACTTGATAATATGTTCAATAAAGATTATCAAATAGTTGATGGATATGCTACAAGTCAAAGAGCAGCATATTTAGGTATAAAGGCTAGTTTCTAATATGAAAAAACTACTATATTTTCTAATTTTTTTTAATATCTCTTTTTTAAATATTTTATTTGCAAATGATAGAGTTATTACTCTAAGTCCTGCTGTAAATGAGATAGTTTTTGCTTTGGGTTTAGGAGATAAAATTATTGCAAATACGGAGTTTTGTGATTTTCCAATTGAGTCAAAAAATATTCAAAAAGTTGGAGGATATGGAAGTGTTAGCTTGGAAAAAGTTGTAAACTTAAATCCAACTATTATATTAAATCAAGATTATGATAAAAAATTAAACCAAAGTTTAAAAGATTTAAATTTTAAAACTTTGGTTTATAAAACGAACAGTTTAGAGGATATTAAGTTTACAATAAAAGATTTAGGTGAAGTTTTCAATAAAAACGAAGAAGCAAAAGATTTAAATAATCAGATAGAAAATAGTTTGGAATCTTTAAAAAATATTATAGAAAATCAAAAAATCCTTATAGTAATAAGTCCACAAAGTACTCTATCAAATCAGATTTTTGTAGTAGGAAATTTTATATATTTTGAAGATATTATAAAAGCTAGTAACAATATAAATGCCTATCAATCAAGTTTAAAATCACAACCTTCAATAAATAGTGAAAAATTGATTACTTTAAATCCAGATATTATTATATTATTAGCACCATATTTAAAAGATGATAAAGAAAAAGATGATATGTTAAATCTTTGGAAAAAGTTACCAGTAACTGCAAGTAAACAAGAGAATATTTTTATAATAGATGATGAATATTCAGGAATATCAAGTCACAGAGTAAAATATTTAATAGATGATTTTAAAGGTATTTTAGAAGATGTTAGAGCTAAAAAATTTTAGTAATTTTATTTTAAAAGATATATCTTTTATTTTAGAAAAAAATGAAAACTTACTTATTTTAGGTGAAAATGGAGCAGGTAAATCAACTTTAGCAAAAGTTTTATCAAATCTTTTACCATCTTCTAATCTTTTTTTTGAAAGTAAAAATATAAAAGATTTAAGCTCATATGATAGAGCAAAATATATAAATTATATACCTAGTCGTTTTGAAATATTTGATGAATATTTGAATGTTTTAGAGTATTTAAAACTATCAATTATAGAAGAAAAAAATATAGAAGATATAGAAAAAATTATATCTTTACTAAAACTTGAAGATCTAAAATTAAACTCTTGTGTAGATTTAAGTTCAGGAGAGCAGCAACTTTTACTTCTTGCTAGTTCTTTACTACACAATGCAAAGATTACAATTTTTGATGAATTAACTGCAAATTTGGATTTAAATAGAGTAAAAGATGTTTTTGATATTTTAAATTCAAGCTTACTTTCTCAAAAAATAGTAATTACACATAATCTTGATTTTGCTTATGCTTTAAAAGATTTCAAAGTACTGTTTTTACAAAAAGGTTCTTTGAAATTTTTTGGCTCTCGTAGTGAATTTTTTATACAAGAGAATTTAAATAGATTTTATGGTGAAAATTTAAAACTTTTAGACTCACATTTGGTGCTTGATTTATGAAAAAAATATTATATATTTTTGCTATTTTGATTATAATTATATCTCCTTTTTTAGGAGAAATTACAATAAATATTAAAGATATTTTCAGTTTAAATGATAGTTTATCTACCGTTTTTTGGGACTTAAGAGTTCCTAGAGTTATTTTGGCATTTTTTGTAGGTTCAATTTTGGCTATGGGTGGTTTAATTTTTCAAATAGTTTTTAAAAATGAGTTAATAACTCCATATACTTTAGGAATTGCAAGTGGAACAACACTATTTTCAGCTATTTCTATAGTTTTTTTTCCTTTGATACCACTATTTTTTTCTAGTATTTTTGGATCACTTGTTACTATTTTAATTCTATTTATAATTTCTAAAAAGATAAGCTCTAATAAACTTATAAGTTCGACAAATTCGATGCTTCTAATAGGAATTGCCTTATCATATTTTTATAGTTCAGCACTTATGCTTATATTTTTTATGAGTAATCTTCAAGAAAACTATTCAATAGTAAGATTTACTTTGGGAAGTCTTGATACAGTTGGATTTATTGCTTCTTTTGTTGTATTTGTTGTGGCAATTTGTCTTATTATTTTTATTTATAAAATGAAAAATAGTATAAATTTACTTCTTATATCAAATGATATGGCTTTTTTAAAAGGTTTAAATGTAAATAAAACTATTTTGATTTTACTTCTTTTTATTACTATTTGTGTTGGTATTTGTATTAGTTTTACAGGACCTATTGGCTTTGTAGGGCTTGTAATTCCTCATATTGTAAAACTAATATATAAGCAAAGTGCAACTAAACTATTTATACCAACACTATTTTTTGGTGGAACTTTTTTAGTTTTTTGTGATTTAATTTCAAGAGTTTTACCAACAGCTTCAAGCTTACCAATAGGTGTTGTAACTGCTTTTATTGGAGCTCCATTTTTTGTATATCTTTTAATACGTAAATAAAACTTTTTAGTTAAGATTTATCAAACATTTTTGGATATATAAAAAACTCTAAAATTCCAATTTTTTCTTTAATATCTTCCCATTTTGATATATTAAAATTTAGTTTTAATACTCCACATGTAGGGATATTCTCTTCAAATCTTCCTAATAAAAAATCTGCTAAATCATTAAATCCAGGATTATGTCCAAATAAAAATATAGTTTTATGTTTATCATCTATATTTTTTATAACTTTTAAAATATTAATATAAGGTGCTTCATAAATCGATTCTTCAAAGATAATTTCTCCTTTATAATCAAACTCTTTGATAAAAAAATCTAAAGTATCTTTTGTTCTTTTTGATGGTGAAGAGATTATTAAATCTGGATTTACCTCTTTTTGTTTTAAAACTTTTGCCATAAAAGGTGCATTTTTTGCACCCCTTTTATTTAAAGGTCTTTCAAAATCTTCTAAAAGAGGATTTGACCAACTAGATTTTGCATGTCTTATTAAAATCAACTCTTTCATATAAAATCCTTCAATTTTTTTCTCATTTTATCATATATTATAGAAAAGAAAAAAATATATTATTTTTAGATATAATAATTACATGAAAATTTTAATTAGTATATTTTTTCTACTGTTTTTTACTATAAATGCTGATTTTGTTGATACCTCTTTAATTTTAAAAGTTGAAGAAAAATATGGAAAATTTGCAAAAAATAGGTTTATTGCATTAAATACTATGTTGGAAAAAAACAAAAACTCTGATTTAAGAACAAAGCTTGAGAAGATAAATGATTTTTTCAACGATATAAAATATGCAAGTGATCAAACTGTTTATGGTACTAGTGATTATTGGGCAAACCCTTATGAATTCTTAGCAAAAGATAAAGGAGATTGTGAAGATTATGCAATTGCAAAATATCTTGCACTTGAATACTTAGGAGTTCCAACTTCTAAAATGTTTTTATCTTATGTTAGAGTTAAATCTTCAAATGAAGCACATATGGTTTTGACATATTTTGAAACACCAAGTTCTGAACCCTTAGTTTTAGATAATTTAAGAAAAACTATACAGCCAGCTTCAAAAAGAGATGATTTGATACCAGTTTTCAACTTTAATCCAAATATTTTAAAAGGTGAAAAAACAGCTGCTCACAGAAAGTGGGATACATTAATTAAAGATTATAAAGGAAAAAAAATATGAGTTTATTAAAGCAAGTTTCTATTGTTCTTGGTTTTATTTTTTTGATACTTTTTGTATCTATTATTGGTCTATCTTTTAATATTATAAAAGATTCATCGGCAAAATCTTTGTATGAAAATGTACAAAATAGTGTTACAAGTACTAGTTTATCAATAACAAATGCAGGAGTTGATGAAGGAACTATAAAAACAGTTATAAATGCAGCTTTTGATAATGGAAATTATGAAAAAATTGTGTTTAAAAATATTAATGATGAGATAGTTTATGAACTAAAAAAAGATTTAATAATAAGCGATGAGATACCACATTGGTTTATTAATATTGTAGATACTGGTGAAATTTCAGCACTTGCTAGTATTTCAGAGGGATGGAATGTTTTAGGAGTTTTAGAAATTTATGCAGATAGAGCTATATACTATAATCAGACATATAGTATGTTTATTAAACTTTTACAATCTTTAGCATTTAGTTTTGTTGTTTTAATAATTATTTTATCTATATTTTTTAATTTTATACTAAAACCTTTAAGAACAATAAATAATCAAGCAAAAGCTGTAATGAACAATGAGTTTATACTCTCAACAGAGCAACCATTTACAGATGAGTTTAAAACTTTAACAACTAGTATAAACAGTATGGTTTCTAAATTTGAAAAAATGTTTCAAAATACAAATGAAGTATTAAAGACAAATAAAGAGCTTTTATATTTTGATGAAGTAACAAAAATAAATAATAGAAAATATTTTATATTAAAAGCAAATGAGTATTTAGATAAAGATAGCTCAAATAATAAAGGTTTTATAGTATCTCTTTCAATAAAACTTGATGTAATAAACAAAACTTATGGATTTATAAAAACAAATGAGATTTTGTTTAAATTAGCTTCAAAGTTAAAAAATAGTTTTAATGTAGATAATGATATTGTTGTTAGAATGAATGGTTCAGAGTTTTTAGCACTTGTTCCAAATGCTAAAGAAGAAGATGTAAAAAACGCTTTAGAAAAACTGATAATTGATTTAAAAGCTATTGTAGAGCTTGAAGATAATATTTTTATTGGTCTTTGTAAATATGAAAATGAAGAGAGTCTAAGAACTCTATTTACAAAAATAGACTACACACTTTCTCAAGCAAAAGTAAATAGTGATAAAGATTATTTCTATGTAACTCATATGGAAAATATTAAAACAAAAGAAGAGTGGATAAATATATTAAATGTATCTTTAAAAGAGGAGTTTTTTAGGCTTATACATAGAGATATTGTTGATATTAACTCAAAAGAAGAGTATTTAAAAACAATTAGTTTTGAGCTTGATTTTAAAGGCGAGACAATAAGATATGGCGAATTTATTGCCTCTGTTTTAGAACAAAATAGGTTAGATGAAGTATATTTACATGTCATTGAAAAAGTTTTCAAACAAAATAAAGCAAATGAGTTTGTATCGATTCAACTTCCTACTTTATTTATTGAAAAATTAAGTAGTTATGCAAATTTAAAAGAGTTATTAAGCAAGTATAAACATATTTCAAAAAATATTATTTTTGAAATTGAAGAAGAGGCATTTAATAAAAATTTCAATAGCACTTTGATGTATATTTCACTATTTAAAGAGTTTGGATTTAACTTTGCTATATTTAATTTTATTGCAAATAGCGATGATTATAACTATTTAAAAGAGTTAAGACCACTTTATATTAAAGCTTCAAAATTCTTCTTGCTTGAATCAAGACAGAGTTTGAATATGTTAAAAATACTTACACAATCTTTAGATATTAAACTTGTTGCTACAAGTGTTGATGAAATTGAAGAGATAAAAACTTTAGAAGAGATAGGAATAAACGCAATTTCTGGCTCTGTTATGTCAAAATTATAAAAACTACTATTTGACCAAAAAAGGCTTTTTTTAGCTTTTTTTGGTTAATATCTATTTCTACTTATATCAAATGAAAGATAAATTATGATTGTAAAAATAGACTTAACAAATGATAATTCATACGAAATTTATATCGAAAAATTAAAAGCATTGAGCTTTGATAGAAAAGTTGTTGTTGTTACTAACCCTACGGTTGCTGGTTTTCATTTAGAGTATTTAAAATCAAAATTAACAGCAAAGGAGTTATCTGTTTGCACAATTAAAGATGGTGAAGAGTATAAGAATATGCAAACTTTAGAAGATATTTTAAGTTCATGCTTTGAAGCAAAACTTGATAGAAAATCTCTTCTTATTGCATTTGGTGGTGGTGTAATTGGAGATATGACTGGTTTTGCTGCATCAATTTATCAAAGAGGAATTGATTTTATTCAAATTCCAACTACTCTTTTATCGCAAGTAGATGCAAGTGTTGGTGGGAAAACAGGAATAAATAATAAATATGGAAAAAACCTAGTAGGAACTTTTCATCAGCCAAAAGCTGTTTATATTGATTCAAGTTTTTTAAAAACTCTTCCAAAAAGAGAGTTAGGAGCTGGAATTTCTGAAATTATAAAAATGGCTGTTTGTTTCAATAAAGATTTTTTTTCTTGGCTTGAAAATAACGACTTAAGAGATGAAAAAAATATTGATATAGCTATACAAAAATCTGTAGAGACTAAAGCTTGGGTTGTTTCACAAGATGAAAAAGAGCAAGGATTAAGAGCTGCATTAAATTATGGTCATACTTTTGGGCATGTTATAGAGAATATTACAAATTATAAAACATATCTTCATGGTGAAGCTGTTGGAATTGGTATGTGTATGGCAAATGCTTTAGCTGTAAAGCTTGGGTTTATGAGTAAAGAAGAAGAAAAAAGAGTAGAAAATTTACTTAAAAAATATGATATTCCAACAACTTTTAAAATAAATGATGTTGAAGATTTTTATGAGCATTTTTTCTTGGATAAAAAGTCTAGTAATAGTAAGATTAAATTTATTTTACCTGTTGGGATTGGTGATTGTAAAATTACAGATGAGATAAAAAAAGATGATGTTATTGAAATTTTAAAAGGATTTTAATTGTTTAAAAAAATAGTTATTTTAATACTTTTTTTAGTTGCTACTACAGTTTTAAATGCAAATCAAGATAATATAAATGATACAAAAACAGAAAAAGTAGATCAAAAAAAAGGATCTTCAAAAAATAGTCAAAAAAAAGATGAAAATATTTTAGATATTGAAAACATGGTCGAAGCAAATATTTTACTTGAAAAAATAAATAAAATTGAGGCTGGATTTAAAGATAATATTCTTTTAAAAAGATATTCAAACTATTTGTCGTACAGTAAAATTTCAGCTGATTTAGAACAATTAAAAGATAGTTTAAAAAGAAAAAATAATTTAAGTGATGAGCTTGAGTATCAACTTTTAAATAAAATTAGAGTAAAAGAGAATGAGCTAGAGTTAATAAGCGAATATAAAGGTTCACCAATAGGAAGTTTGATAAATCCGCCAGAAATTGAAATAGTTGAAAAAATTACAAACCCTTTTGGAATAATTAATGCTCTATCAAGTATAAAAAAGATGGAAGATAGTAAACAACAATTTACTAGTTTAGAGTCTCAATTAGAATTTTTATCAAAAAATCTCGAAGAAGAGCTTGATAGTTATAGAAATTTATACGTTTTAGAGCCAAAAGATGAGTACAAAGAGAAAATAGTATTTTTAGATAAACAAAAAAGAGATTTTGATATTGTTTTAGATATTGTAACTACAACTCAAGAGGTTTATGGAAGAAAGATAGAACAGGTTATTTTAGAGATAAAAAATCAAATATCTCAACAAGTACAAAAAATGCTTTTGATATTTGCTATTATTGTAATTATGCTTATAGTTTCATTTTTGGTGAAATTAACACTAAAAAGATATTTTTCACAAAATGAAAATTATTATATGGTAAATAAAATTATAAATTTTACATTGGCTTTTTTAGTTTTAATGCTTCTTCTTTTCTCTTATATTGATAATGTTTCATATCTTGTAACAATTTTAGGATTTGCATCTGCTGGTATTGCTATTGCATTAAAAGATTGGTTTATGTCTATTTTTGGTTGGTTAGTTATTGTAACTTCTGGTTTTATTCAAGTTGGAGATAGAATTCGTGTTACAAAAGGAGAGGTTGAAACTGTTGGAGATGTTTTAGATATTTCATTATTTAAAATCACTATAAAAGAGGATGTTACGCTTGTTTCATATATGAAAAATAGAAGAGCTGGAAGAATTTTCTTTGTACCAAATAACTATATATTCTCTGAACTAATTTCAAATTATAGTCATAGCGAACTAAAAACAGTTTGGGATGGAATTGATATAACTTTAACTTTTGATTCAAATTTTAAAAAGGCTCAAAAAATTATTAGAGATATTTTGAAACACTATTCAAAAGGTTATAGTGATATTACAAGAAAACAACTTTCAAAAATGCGAAATAAGTATCAACTTAGAGCAACTGGAGTTGAACCAAGAGTATTTACTCTATTAGAACCTCATGGAATGGTTATTTCTGGTTGGTATCTTACAAACTCTTTTGCTGCACTTGTTTTAAGAAGTACTATTTGTGCTGAAATACTTGAAGCTTTAATGAAAGAGGATGATATACATATAGCTTATCCAACTCAGCAAATAAATATAAATAAAACTTCAAATCCTTATGGTCCAGCATCAAAAATGCCAAAAAAAGAGTTTGAAGTAGATGATAATTAGGATAAATATTTTATGAATTTTAGTGAACATAGACCAAAGGTTTTTTTTAAGACTTTTGGTTGTAGAACAAATATTTTTGATACACAAGTGATGATTAGTAACCTAAAAGATTTTGATGTAGCAAATAATGAAAAAGAAGCAAATGTTGTAATAATAAACTCTTGTACAGTTACAAATAGTGCAGATACAACAGCTAGAAGCTATATAAATAGTTTAAAAAAACTTGAAAACTCTCCAAAAGTAATATTTACAGGTTGTGGAACAAGAACAAAGGGTGAGAAGCTTTTTGCAGATGATAAAATCGATGGACTTTTTGGTTCAAGTGAAAAAGAGAATATTAATGAACTTTTAAAACTAGATAATAAATTCTATAAACTTGGCGATTTAAAAAGTCTTGATACAACAGTTGTTGAAGAGTTTGTTGGAAAAAGTAGGGCATTTATAAAAATACAAGAGGGGTGTGATTTTAGATGTTCTTATTGTATTATACCTCATGTAAGAGGTGATGCTAGAAGTTATGAAGAGAGTATTATTTTAAATCAAGTGCAAACTTTGGCTAATAATGGTTTTAGTGAATTTATTTTAACTGGAACAAATGTAGGAAGTTATGGTAAAAAAATGCATACTTCTTTAGCAAAACTTCTTAAAAAAATGTCACTTATAAAAGGTGTTAAGAGAATTAGAATGGGAAGTATTGAGCCAATTCAAATTGATGATGAGTTTAAGGAGCTCATAAATGAGCCTTTTATGGCAAAACATTTGCATATAGCACTTCAGCACACTTCAAAAGAGATGTTAAAAATTATGAATAGAAGAAATAAAGTTTTAAGTGATTTAGAGCTTTTTGAGTTTTTAAGCCAAAATGGTTATGCTTTAGGAACTGATTTTATAGTTGGTCATCCAGGAGAAACTCAAGAGCTTTGGAATGAAGCTATGAAAAATTTGCATAATTTTCCTCTCACTCATATTCATGCTTTTACTTATTCTAAAAGAGATGGAACACCAAGTGCTTCTATGAAAGATATTGTAAAAGGTGATATTGCAAAAGATAGATATATTGAACTTGTAGAGATAATTAAACAAAAAAACTACGAATTTAGACAAAATATAAAGAATAATAAAGTTAAACTAGAGGTTTTAGTTGAACAAGAAAAAAATGGTAAGTATTTAGGGTTTGATCAGTTTTTTAATCAAGTTGAGATAACTTCAAATGAAGATTTAGTATCAGATTGGTTAAATTTAGAAGATTATGAAGTGGAGTTTAATAAAAATGAAGCAAGATTTAAATAATAAAAATATAGATAAAAACTTTAAGTTAATGGTTTTATCAGCTATAGTTTTAGTTGTTTTATTCTCTTATACAATCTATAAAAGTAGTACAAATATTCAAGGAGTAAGCTATTATATTGGAGTTGGTTTTCTATTTATCTTACTTATTTTATCATTTGTTTTAAGAGCTAAGCAAGATAAAATAAGAGACTATTTTCTTAAAAAAAGAGGTTTAAAACAAGAAAGTTCTCTTTTTGAAAAAGAGCTTCAAGAAAAAAACTCATCTTATGGAGATTCAAAAAATATTGATTTTACAATAAAACCTGTTAGTTCAAATATTACTTTTAAAGATGTTGCAGGAATTAAAGAGATAAAAGAGGAGCTTGAAGAGATTGTTGATTTTTTAAATAATCCTAAAAAGTACCAAAAATTTGGTGTAAAACTACCAAAAGGTGTTCTTCTTGTAGGACCTCCAGGTGTTGGAAAAACTCTTATTGCAAGAGCAGTTGCAGGTGAGGCACAAGTGCCATTTTTTTACCAAAGTGGAGCTAGTTTTGTTCATATTTATGTTGGAATGGGTGCAAAAAAAGTAAGAGAACTTTTCTCAAGTGCAAAAATAAATGCTCCATCGATAGTCTTTATAGATGAAATAGATGCTGTTGGAAAGGCAAGAAGTGGAAAATCTAATGATGAGAGAGAGTCTACTTTAAATGAACTTCTAACTCAAATGGATGGATTTGATGGAGAGAGTGGTGTAATTGTAATTGCTGCAACAAATAAAATAGAGGTTTTAGATGATGCACTTTTAAGAGCAGGTAGATTTGATAGAAGATTGTATGTTGGATTACCTAACATGGAGGATAGAAGAAAGATTTTGGAGCTTTATTTAAAAGATGTTAAATATGAGATAAATATTCAAAAACTTTCAAATGAGACATCAGGTTTTAGCTCAGCTGCATTAGCAACATTGGTAAATGAGGCTCTTTTAAATATGATAAAAAATAATAATCAATCATTAAGTGAAAATGATATTGAAATTGCAAAAAATAAGCTAGAGTTTGGAAAAAAACAGCTCAAGATTCTTGATAGTGAGCAAAAAGAGATTCTAGCAATTTATCAAACTTGTAAGGCATATATTACAAAATCAAAAGTAAATTTACTAGAAGAGGGTGTAAAAAAAATAAATAAAGTATTTTTATCTTTTGAAGAGTTGCAAGAGAATATTAAAAGAGAATTATCAGGAAGTGTTGGGCTTGAGTTAATAAAAAATAAAAAATTTGCAATAGGTGAAGAAGATATTAAAAGAGCAGAAGATATTGCAGTTTTAATGGTAGAAAAATATAAAATGTCAAAAGATAGCAAAGATATAATTTTTGATGCACAAGAGAGTCTAAAACTTGAATTTTCACAAAACATTGAAAAGATAAATAGATTAAAAGATATTATGCTTAAAAACGAGGTAATAACTCTTGATGATTTGCAATAACTTTTATAGTGGATTTTGTTTTAAAAATGAGTGTGAAATTTTTAAGGATTATTTAGAAATAGGGGATTTTATAATCTCTGGATTTTCATATGGAGCTATAAAAGCTTTTAACCAAGCTTTAGAAAGTAAAGCAAGAGTTGATAAACTTCAACTCTTTTCACCTGCATTTTTTCAAACAAAAGATGAGAAGTTTAAAAGAATGCAACTTATGTTTTTTAAAAAAGATGAAGATGCTTATATTAAAAATTTCTTAGAAAATGTAAAAGATAAATCAACAAAAAGTATAGAAAACTTCTTTAAAAAAGGAAGTTTCAAAGAGTTAGAAGAGCTTTTAAATTTTAAATGGAGCAAAGAAGATTTAGAAGAGTTGATAAAAAAAGGTATTAAAATAGAGGTTTTTGTTGGTGGAAACGATAAAATAATTGATAGTTTAGATGCAAAAGAGTTTTTTAAAGAGTTTGCAACTGTTTACTATTTTAAAGATAAAGGACATTTATTATGATTGCAAAAATTGGAATAATTACAACAAGTGATAGAGCTAGTGCTGGAATTTATGAGGATTTATCAGGAAAGGCTATTATTGATACTTTAAATAGTTATTTAAAATCTCCTTGGCAAGAGGTTTATAGATGTATTAGTGATGATAGAATGACTATTGAAGAGACTTTAATAGATTTAATAGATAATCAAAAGTGCTGTTTGGTTGTAACAACAGGTGGAACAGGACCTTCTCTTAGAGATGTAACTCCAGAAGCAACTGAAGCTGTGTGCGATAGAATGATGCCAGGATTTGGAGAGCTTATGAGAAGTGTAAGTTTACAATATGTTCCAACTGCTATTCTTTCAAGACAAACAGCAGGACTTAGAGGAAGCTCTTTAATAGTAAACCTTCCAGGAAAACCAAAATCAATAAAAGAGTGTTTAGACGCAGTTTTTCCAGCAATTCCATACTGTATTGATTTGATGGAAGGTCCATATTTAGAGACTAATGAAGAGATTATAAAAGCTTTTAGACCAAAAAAATAGTTTTTATAAAATATTTAGACTAATATAGTATAAAAAAATACTATATTTTAAGTCTTTATATAATCACTCATTTCTTAAAACATCAATAACATCTATTTTTGTGGCTCTGCTAGCTGGATAAAAAGATGATAATAATACAATAACAATAGATCCTACAACAATAGATATAAAATCTGTAACAGCTAAATCTAAAGGTAATTTAGCACTTCCATAAACATCAGCTGGTAAGCTAACTATATCAAAAGTATCAAGTAAAAAATAGCCAATAAAGCCTAAAATAATACCTAAAATAATACCACCAAAACCAATAGCCATACCAACTTTAAGGAAAATAGATTTTATCTCTTTTGAGCTAGCACCCATTGATAAAAGAAGTGCTATCTCTTTTCTTCTGCTCATTACAGTCATAAGTAAAGATGAAATTATATTTAATGAAGCAACTAAAATAATTAACATTAATACTATAAAAAGAGCTGTTTTTTCCATTTTCATGGCAGCAAAAAAGTTTCCATTTTGTTGCCACCAACCAACAACACCAACTCTTTTATCTTGTAAAAAAGTTCTTAGCTTTTCAATATCAACAAAAGCATCGTCTGAATGTACATGAATACCATCGTAAGTGCCAAGATCTTTTTGCAGAAGAGTTTGTAAAGCTTCAATAGTTGTATACATATAAGCTTTGTCATAAGCACTAAGACCAGAGTTAAAAGATGAAATATAATCAAATCTTTTCATTTTTGGCATAAGTGAAAAACCGGCTGGATTTAACTCTGTAAAATAGAGTGTTAATTTACTATTTTGAGTAAGAAGAAGTTTATCGCTTATTCCAACACCTGTTATAATGTCAAATTTACTAAAATCAAAATCGCTTAAAGCCTCTTTGAAAATAGGGTTGATTTTTGCCTCCTTTTCAGGAAGTACTCCAAAAATCATTCCACCACTCATATTGTTTGCATTTTGAACAATAGCTTGAGTTGATATAAATGGTGAAAATTTAAGATTTTTAAAATTTGCCTCAAGATCTAAAAGTAAATCTTCAGTTACACTATTTGCACCTTTTGAATATATAGTTAATGGATAATTCATAGTAAAAAGTTTTCGCTCAAACTCTTTTGCAGTTCCATTCATAATTGCCATTGATAATATTAGTACCATAACTCCGATTGCAACACCAATAAAAGCCAAAATAGCACTAATAGAGATAAATGGATTTTTTTTATCAAACTTTAGATACTTTTTAACTATAAAATTTATTAATTCTTTATTCAAATTAAATTCCTGCTACCAAGCCTCTTTTTGGACCACTTTTACCACAACACTGTTTATATTTTAATCCACTTCCGCAAGGACAAACTTCATTTCTAGCTATCTTTTTATCACTACTTTTTACAGCTTCTTGTGCAAGATTTGTAGTTATATGCTCATTGGATTTTTCCATATTAGCTTTTACTTTATCTAGTGCTTCTTGTTCCTCTTTACTTTGAAGCTGTATTGTAAAAAGAATTTTTATAATTTCTAATTTAATATTTGAAACCAAATCTATAAACATATTATAAGACTCTTTCTTATACTCAACTAGGGGATCTTTTTGGTTATATCCTCTAAGTCCAATTCCAGTTTTAAGAGTATCCATAGCATAAAGGTGTTCTCTGTAGGCATTATCTAAAATTTGAAGATATAAAATTCTTTCAATTTCACTTTTTTGTTTATCTCCAACTTTACTCATTTTTTGCTCATAAACATCTTTTAAAATTTGAACTAATCTATTTTCTAAAGCTTCATAATCTTCACTTTTTATATCTTCTATTTTTACTATAAAATGTAGTTCTTCTTTAAGTCTTGCTACTAATTGCTCATAATCAAACTCATCTTCACTTGCACCTTGAGTAATATTTAATTCAGATAAAAGATTTTGAACATACTCAACTCTATTTTCATCTATTTTAGAGCTTATATCATAATCCTCTTTTAATAAATCATTTCTAAATGAATATATTACTTTTCTTTGCTCGTTTGCAACATCATCATACTCTAAAAGATGTTTTCTACTTTCAAAGTGCATAGCTTCAACTTTCTTTTGAGAGTTTTCAACTGCTCTTGTAACCATTTTTGACTCAATAAACTCTCCCTCTTTTATTCCTAATCTTTCCATAATAGATTTTATTCTATCACTTCCAAATATTCTTAAAAGATTATCTTCTAAGCTTAAATAGAATTGAGACTCTCCAACATCACCTTGTCTTCCACTTCTTCCTCGAAGTTGGTTATCAATTCTTCTACTTTCGTGTCTTTCTGTTCCAATAATTGCTAAACCACCAAGAGCTAATATCTCAGGTGTTAATTTAATATCAACTCCACGTCCTGCCATATTTGTAGCAATTGTAACAGCACCTTTTTGACCAGCATCAGCGATTATTTTTCCCTCTTTTTCATGCTGTTTTGCATTTAAAACAGTATGAGGAATTTTTTTATCTGATAGAATTTTATGAAGTTTTTCACTCTTTTCAATACTTGCAGTTCCTACAAGTACAGGTTGTCCTTTTTCATGGTAGTACTTTATCTTTTCACAAACGGCTTCAAACTTCTCTCTTTCACTTTTATAGATTAAATCACTTTTATCAATTCTTTTAACAGGCACATTTGTAGGAATAGATACAACATCTAAATTATAGATTTGTGCGAATTCTGTTGCCTCTGTTTGAGCTGTTCCAGTCATTCCTGAAAGTTTTTTGTACATTCTAAAGTAGTTTTGATATGTTGTATCTGCTAAAGTTTGACTCTCTTCTTGAATAGCAACTTTCTCTTTTGCTTCAAGTGCTTGATGAAGCCCTTCACTAAATCTTCTTCCTTCGCTTAATCTTCCTGTAAACTCATCTACAATAATGATTTGATCATCTTTTACAACATAGTCAACATCTTTTTGGAAAATATAGTTTGCTTTAAGTGCTTGGTCAAGAGAGTGTGATAACATAGCATTTTCAATCGAGTAAAGATTTTCAACTCCAAAAAGCTCCTCGGCTTTTATGTGACCTTCTTCTGTTAAACTTACAGCTCTATTTTTTTCATCTACAATAAAATCTCCGGTTGTAGTTGGTTTTTCACTAGCATTTTTTGGTTCTATTAGCTCTCCATGAACTAATTTTAGTGCTATCTCATTTGCTTTTACATAGTTTGAATTTTTGTGATTTGTTGGACCACTAATAATTAATGGAGTTCTAGCTTCATCTATTAAAATAGAGTCAACTTCATCTACAATAACAAAATGATGACCTCTTTGAACTTTATCTTTTAAATCATAAACCATATTATCTCTTAAGAAGTCAAACCCATATGAACTATTTGTTCCATAAGTAATATCACAAGCATATTGTTCTCTTCTTATATCATCATCTCTTACGGCATCACTTAAAGCTCCAACACTGTATCCTAAAAATTCATATAGTGGTTTTAGCTCATTTGCATCTCTAGTTGCTAAATAATCATTTACAGTTACAACATGTACACCTTTTCCACTTAGTGCATTTAAACAAACTGCAATAGCACCAACAAGAGTTTTTCCCTCTCCTGTTTTCATCTCTGCAATATTTCCATCATTTAAAACCATAGCACCAATTAGTTGCACATCATAAGGTCTAAGACCTAAGCTTCTAACACTAGCTTCTCTTGTTATTGCAAAAACATCTTTTAAAACACTATCCAATGATTTTTCATCGTTTTGTACTTCTTTTTTAAACTCATTAAATTTGGCTTTAAGCTCATCATCGCTTAGCTTTGAGTATTTTGCTTCCAAATTTGTTATTTCGTTTGCTATATTTTTATATTTTTTTACAACTCTATCATTTCTTGTACCAAAAACTTTTGAAAAAACATTTAACATAAAATTAGTTCCTTTTCGTTATAATGAAGCAATGATTATATATAAAAAAAGGTTAAAAAATGTTTTATAAGCTTATCTTTACTCTGTTTATTTTTTCAAGCTTCTGTTTTTCTTCAAATGATATTCAAAATCTTAAAAGTTTTCAGTCAAAGTTTACTCAAACTATTACATCTAGTTCAAGTGATATAATAACTTATCAAGGTGAAGTTTTTATAAAAAGTAGTGGACAAATTTTGTGGAAATACAAAACTCCAGTGGTTAAAAATGTTTATATTGAGAATAATATGGCAATAGTTGATGAGCCAGAATTAGAGCAAGCTATTTTTACAACTCTTGAAAATGAGATAAATATATTAAAGCTTTTAAAAGAGGCTAAAAAAATTGATAACAATAACTATGTTTCAACAATAGATGGTACAAAATATCAAATTTCTATGAGTAGTAACAAAATAAAAAAAATAACTTACAAAGATACTCTTGATAATAGTGTTGAGATAATTTTCTCAAATTCAGTTCAAGATGAACCAATTGATGATAATATTTTTGTATTTGTAGCTCCTAGTAATTATGATTTAATAAGAAAATAGATACAATTCCGACCAAAGGTAGATAGACAATAGCTTGATTTCAAGAGGAAAGTCCGTGCTGCAGTGAAGCAAGGTTCCATCTAACGGATGGCTAGAGTAATCTAAGGGATAGTGCAACAGAAAGTATACAGCCAATTTTTGGTGATGGTGAAACGGTAGAGTAAGAGCCTACCAGTGTTTTGAGTAATCTTAACAGCTTTGTAAACCCAACTTGCAGCAAGAAGACATGGTATTTAGCTTCACATTTTTCGTCTTCGCATGAGTATTAAAGTGATTTAATACCTAGATAAATTATTGTCAAATACAAAACACGGCTTATAATCTACCTTTTAAAAATATAATAAAAATCTATTTAAAATTACAAACAAACTTATAATTCTTTTGGTAAAATGATTTTCAACAAACACAAAAGGGGTTTTTATGAAAAATTTATCAATACGAGTCAAGTTACTAAGTATAGTAATAATTACTATTATATTAGTCTCTACTATAATAGCTACAAAGTCTATTTATGAGGTTAATAACCTTACAAATCAAACTATTGAAGAGTATAAGCAAAATGCTTTTAATACAAGTATAGAAGAGTTAAAAAACTATACAGCATTTGCTCAAAATATTGCAAAAAGTGCTTATGAAGAAGCAAAAATTGAAAATATCAAAGCAAGAAAAGGTGCCTATTTAAAGTCACAAACTGATTTTTTATTTGCAATGATATCTAAAATTTATGATGAACAAAAAAATAAAATGCCAGAAGCAGAACTAAAAAAAATTCTTTTAGAAGCTATTGGTTCTGTTAGATATGGAGAGGAAAATGACTATTTCTTTGTCTATGATAAAAATTCTACAATACTAAAATTACCTTTAACACCAGAGAGAGAAGGTACTAAAAATAATGGAAAACATATTTTAGAATTTATAAAAACTGCTTTTGAAAAAGGTGAAGGTTTCGTTCCTTACGAACAGCAAAACTATCTAATATAAGATTATTTGAGCCTTATGGTTGGGTCGTTGGAACAGGAGTTTATATTGATAATGAAGAAAAAGAGTTAAAAGCAAAAGCTTTAAATGAAATTTCAAAAATTAGATTTGGTCAAGATGGATATTTTTTTGTTTATGACTACGATGGTACAAACATAATGCATCCAATAAATCCATCATTAGTTGGAAAAAATTTAATTGAAAATAAAAGCCAAAAAGGTGTTTATTATATAAAAGATTTGATAGAAGCTGCAAAAAAAGGCGGTGGAACAGTAATTTTTGATTTCCCAAAAAGTAAAGATGATCCAACTTTATATGACAAAATAGGGTATGCTGATGGTCTTCAAGAGTGGAAATGGATGATTGGAACTGGAGTTTATGTTGATAATATTGAAAAAAATATTGAAATTATGCATCAAAACTCAAAAGAGAAAATTACTTCAATTATTTTAGGAATAGTTATTATTGCTATAGTTGTTTCAGTTATTTTAATTTTTATTATCTCATTTTTTATCACAAAAGAGATAATCTCTCCTTTAGAAAGATTTGAAAATGGAATTTTATCATTTTTTAAATATCTAAATAAAGAGAGTTCAGATGTTTCTAAAATAGAGATAAAATCTGAAGATGAAATAGGAATAATGACAAAAGTAGTAAATGAAAATATTGAAAGAACAAACAATCTATTAAAACAAGATGAAGCATTAATTAAAAATGTAAAAGAGGTTGTTTCACAAATAAATGAAGGAAATCTAAAAGAGAGAATTATTGCAAAGACAGATAATGATAGCTTAGAAGAGTTAAAAAATATTTTAAATGATATGCTAGAAATAATATCTAAAAAAGTAAATAATGATTTGGTTTCAATTGATGAAGTTTTATCTAAATATAAAGATATGAATTTTACAGCAAGAATAGAGAATTTAACAGGTGATGTAGCAAAAGAGATAAATATTTTAGCAGATACTATAAATCATCTTTTATTAGAAAATAAAATAAATGGGCTTACTTTAGAAGATAGTTCAAAAATTTTATTAGAAAATGTAAATAAATTAAATATTAGCTCTAATGAAGCAGCTGCTTTAGAGCAAATTACTTCAAATATTAGAAATAATACTGAAAGTATTGCTAAAATGGCAAAATTATCAGATGGTGTTATTCGTTCTTCAAAAGATGGAGAAAATTTAGCAAATCAGACAACAAATGCTATGGATGAGATAAACAATAAAGTAAATATGGTAAATGAAGCTATAGCAGTAATTGATCAAATTGCATTTCAAACAAATATTCTAAGTCTTAATGCTGCTGTTGAAGCTGCAACTGCTGGAGAAGCAGGAAAAGGTTTTGCTGTTGTTGCTCAAGAGGTTCGAAACCTTGCAAGTAGAAGTGCAGAAGCTGCAAAAGATATAAAACATATTGTTGAAGAAGCTACAATAAAAGCAAATGAAGGAAAACAAATAGCTTCAAGTATGATATATGGGTATAAAGATTTAAGTGAAAATATTACACAAACTATGAATTTGATATCTGATATTGAAAATGCTTCTAAAGAACAACTAATGGGAATAGAGCAGATAAATGATGCAGTAAGTGAACTTGATCGTCAAACTCAACAAAATGCAATGGTATCATCTCAAACTCACGATATTGCTTTGGTTACAGATGAAATAGCAAAAGAGATTATAAAAGAGGCAAACTCAAAAGAGTTTATAGGAAAAAATAGTGCGAAAGCTAGAGATTTTCATAAATCTAATACAACTGTAGCTACAACTTCAAATAAAAAACCAACCATAGTAAATATTGAGAAAAAAGAGTCAATAAAAGATAGTGATGAATGGGAAAATTTTTAAACTCTTAAAAAATAAAAGTTGAGAATTAATCTCAACTTTTAAAGACTATATACTATTTGCAATTTTTTTAACTACCTCAAAAACATTTTCAATAGATTTTTTATATACAAACTCTTTTTTTGAGTGAGGAAATTTTATAGTTGGACCAATAGAAGCTATTTTTAAATTTGGAAATTTATCTTTAAAAATAGCACACTCTAATCCAGCATGAATAGCTTCTAAAGATGCATTTTTATCAAAAGTTTTGTAAATATTCAAAACTGTTGATGTGAAATCATTTATATCAGGACTCCAAGCTGGATATTTTCCATAAGTTTCTACATAAAAATTGTTATTTATTAAATCTTTTTTTGTTTTCTCTTTTAACTCTTTTAAATTTTCATTATTCATAGATCTAGCACTAAATTCAATAACAATTTCATCTATATTTGTCTTAATTAATGCTAAATTTATAGAGTCTTGAACTACATTTAACTCTTTATTAAAATCTCTTACACCATTTTGAAAGTTGTATAAAAAATTAATAATTTCATCATCATAAATATTTAAATGTTCAGATTTTGTGTTAATTTTTTCTATTTTCATATTTTCATGAGTTTTTTGAGGTCTCTTTTTTGAAGCAATTATAGCTTTTGCATTTGCGGGAATTGAGTTTATTCTCTCACCTCCATTTATATCCAATATTTTTCCTTCACACTCTTTTATAGTTTTTACAATTAGTTTTATAGCATTTTGAATATTTTTATCTATATCAACACCACTGTGTCCACCTTGTAAATTTGATATAGAAATTTCATATAAATCTAAATTTTCAATGTTTGGAACTATTTTTGTGTTTGAGTTTTTCGCAATAATATCTACTCCTCCAGCACAACCAATACAAATTTTACCTTCATCTTCGCTATCAAGATTTAGCATATATTTAGAATTTATAGGAAGATTTAAACCATTTGCACCTATGAGCCCTATCTCTTCATCGCTTGTAAATAAAAATTCTCCATCAAAATTTTCATACATTAAAGCTATCATATATGAGCAACCAATTCCATTATCAGCTCCCAAAGTTGAATCTATTGCTTTTAAAGTTGTATCATCTTCAACAATTTGAGGAATACAAAAATCATTTAAACAAACAATATCATAGTGAGATTGAAATACTATATTTGCGTTTGAGTCTTCTTTTTTACATAAAATATTATTGGCTTCATCAACTAGACAAATATATTTTAGTTTTTTAGATATTTCTTTAATATATTCTATAAAATCTTTATGATTTCCACTACATCTTTGTATTTTTGTAATCTCTTTAAATATTTCTAAAACAGTTGGCATTGATATCCTTACTTTATAAAACTTGAAAAAAAGAAATTTTAAGAAAAAAGTATATTTGCTTTTTTACAAATTTATATCTTAAATAAAAAAAAGGGCTAAAAGCCCTTTTTTCTACTCTATATTTTTTAAATCTCTATTTTTGTAAGCTAATATAATTGCAGCAAAAGCAGTTGCAACAGTTAAATAAGCCCACATTGGAATAGGTACAGGATCACCTGTTGCATAAGAGTGCATTCCAGATAAGTAGAAGTTTACTCCTAAATAAGTCATCATAATAGAGCTAAATGCAAGTAATGAAGCAGTTGCTAAAACATATGGTGTATTTAATGATTTTACAAATCTAAGGTGTATAACTAATGCATAAACAACTATTGAAACATATGCCCAAGTCTCTTTTGGATCCCATCCCCAGTATCTACCCCAAGACTCATTTGCCCAAACTCCACCAAGGAAATTTCCAATAGTAATACATGCTAAACCAATAATTAAAGAAATCTCATTTATTGCACTTATGTGTTTAATGATGTCATCCAAATGTTGCCTATTTTTTCTAAAAATAAACATAATTAAAGTTAAGAATCCTAAAATAGCACTAAGTCCAAAAAATCCGTATGAAGCAGTCAAAATAGATACATGGATTGTAAGCCAATAAGATTTTAAAACAGGCACCAAACTTGTAATTTGAGGATCAACATCTGTTAAGTGAGCTGTAAACATAAAAATACCAGCAATAATTGTAGCAGCACCTAAAGCTAATAAAGAGTTTCTAAAAAATATAACTCCAGCAAATATAGCAGACCAAGATATATAAATTAAAGTTTCATAAATATCACTCCAAGGTGCATGTCCTGATAAATACCATCTATAACCCATACCAAAAGTTTGTATAGCAAAAAGTATAGTTAAAATAGCAAATATAATTTTTGTTGTTTTTGCAGGTTTAAACTCTGGTTTAAATATAACAACAAAAGCTAAAACAACCATAATAAAACCTAAAAGAACGTAAGCTAAAGTTAAATTAAAGAAAATATCTAATTTATTAAAAACTATTTCAGCATTTATTTTTGAAGCAGTAGGTTTTATATCTGTACCAACTTTATCTTGATATAAAGCTATCATATCAATATAATTATTTGCACTATTCCAGTCAAAATCCATCGTTGAGTTAAATAGTCCTCTTACAACAGATCCAATAGCAGCTTGATTTTGTCCTGAAAATTCTTGCATTGCTTCAATAGGTGAGTACCATTTGAAGTTGTCATCTACACTTTGTTCATCATAAACTTTTGGAAAAATATTTAATAATGCACCATTAAATACGCTATAAATAATATTTAATTTTTCATCTACTTTTATAATATCTTTCTCATAAGTTCCTCTTTCAATTGGTTTTGTAAGAAGAGCTTTTTCTGACTCTTTTGCAAGTAAATAATCATTTTTTTCTCCAAATGCTTCTGAAAAAGAGATATATTTTTCACTTTCAGGTACTCCTAGAAATTTTTTAAGTTTTGGAGTATTTATTTTTATTATTTTTACATCTTTCCAAATATCAGGTCTTGTAATCATCCCTAAAACAATCTGATTTGCATCCATTCCCATAAATGATGATTTTCCACTTAGTTTTTGAACTATCTCTCTATTTAAAGTTGCAAGAGGTTTCATTCTTCCACCGCTACTTTGCACTACTAAATGTCCAAATTTATCTGCAGTTACTTTTGATTCATCTTTAAATTTATTTAAGTAATCAACTCTCATAGCTATATCATCAACCTCTTGAGGTGATGTAGTATTGTTACTCTCATTAGCTTTTAAATTTTGAGTTGAAAGAAGAGCTAAAGTTAAAATAAACATAGCTAAGTTTTTGTTTGCTACAAATTTTGTTAGTTTTCTAAATCTTGATTTTTTATCAAAAAAGTTTAAAAACAGACCAAGAGTTAATAGAAAATATCCAAAATATGTAGGCCATTTTCCAGGGTCATTGTTTACTGATAATACAGTTCCAGTTTCATCTGGGAAATATGAGCTTTGGAAAAATAGGAAATTTCCTTCATTTAAAGTTCTATTCATAAATATTCTATAATCATAAGTTTTATCATCTTTTATAACTGTAACTTCACTAGCATACGAAGATGGAGCCATACTTCCTGGGTATCTTTCTAGTTGAAACTCATTTAGTCTAATAGCAAAAGGAAGATCAATAAACTTAGAACCATACTCTAAAGTAACTGTATATTTATCAAAAATAAGATCTCTAGGAACTCCCAATTGTCCACTTAATCCTGGTAATCTAATAGTCTCTTTTTTACCATTTAAAGTTACATCAACAGTAAGTAAGCCCATCTTTGCTTGCTCTTTTTTTTCAAACTGAAATCTTTTGTAGTCTATGATTAAATTGTTGTTGTCAAAATCTACTTTATAAGAAAAATTGTTTAATTCTGGAAGTAAAGATGTAAACTCTTTTTGCCACTCTTTGTAAGCAACAACTTTTTCACCATCTTTTACTGTAACTTGTAAATAAGGTTCTAGTGAAATCATCTGATTTGTAGTAGTACCTTGTGGTATTTGCATAATTCCTTCATATCCAACATACCTAGTAATGATTGCTCCTAAAAGTATTACAACAAAAGAGAAGTGAAATAAAAATCTAGGAAGATTATTCCACATTTTAAATTTATAGATTATTCCAGATAGATTTATTGTAGTTAAAACTAAAACTATCTCATACCAAGTGTTGTTATAAACTAAAACTCTAGCCGATGATGTTCCAAAATCATTTTCAATAAAAGTAGCAACTCCAGCACCAATTGCCAAAATAGCTAATAAAAGCAAGGTTGCTTTAAAAGAGAACAGAAAGTTTAAAAGCTTCAAAAATATCCTTTTTAGTATTCATTTTTGGAAAATTGTATTATTGTAAAATTAACATTAGGTTAATTAAAAATATTCTTTAAAAATAGAATTATTATATAAAATGAAATTTATATTATTAAAAGTTATTTTTTGATACAATTTTCTTCTATAAAAAGTTTTAAAAAATCAAAAGTATTATCAGCTAAATTTATATTAAAATTAATAGCTTAAATAGTTATTTTAATTATCTTTTTGAAACTATTAATAATATATTAGAATGTTTAAAATTAGGGGTGTTATGCAAAAAAATAATAATTTTATCAAAAAAGTATTAAACAAAGAAAAATCTTTAAAAGCTACTGTACTTTCTCTATTTATATCTATTATGATTCTGCTTTCAATTATTTTTGGTTTTCAATTGATTTATATTGATAATAATCAATCAAAAAAAGATATAAGTGAAAAATTAAAAAATCTTTCACTTAGTTTAAATCAATTAATCAAAAATAGTGATAATCAAAACTTTAGAGTGATTGAGATGTTAAGTGTTATAAATCATAAAGATAAAGCAGATCAAGATAAAAATTTTGAAGCATATGTAAAAGTTTTAAGTATCGAAAAAAATTTTTATGCTCTATATACAGGTTATGAAGATGGAAGTTTCTATGAACTTATAAATCTCAATATTGATAAAAAGTTAAAAGAGGTTTATAAAGCAAGAGAGCTTGATAGATGGGTTTTAATTAAAATAGATGGTAACAATATAAACAAAAAAGAGATAACACTTTATGATGAAGATTTAAATCAAACTGCCAAAAGAGTAGAAGAAAATAGTTACAATCCAACAAAAAGACCATGGTATGAGATGGCAATATCTAGTGGGAATAGGGCTATAAAAACGGCTCCATATAAATTTTCTCATATTGACTCTTTTGGAATCACTTTTTCAAAAGAGTTAAGTGGTAGCAAAAATGTTGTATCAGTTGATTTCTTGATTGAAGATTTCAAAAATATATTTAAAGATAATATAAATCAAGAGACTATGGATATGTTTTTATTTAAAAAAGATGGAACTATAATATCTTCTATTACAAAAGATGATGATTTATTAGCTTCATTTTTTGAGAAAAATAAAGATTTAGAGAAATTTGAAAATGCAAATATTGTAAATGTAAAAGATAAAAAATATATTGTACAAATTGAAAAACTTAATAATTCAGAAAATGATGATTATATAATTCTTTTTGCAGATTATAAAAAGATTATTGCCCCTTATTTTTCTCAAACTTTTAATTTAATTTTGAGTTTATTTATAGTTTGTCTTATGATGATACCTTTGATAATATATTTCTCAAAAATTATTGTAGCTCCTATTTTTAAACTTGTTCAAGAGAGTAAAAAGATAAAAGATAGGAAATATGACTCTATTTCAAAAGTTGATAGCTCTATTTTGGAGGTTTCAATTTTATCAAATGCATTTTTAGATATGTCAAAATCTATTTATGAATATCAACAATCATTGGAAGAGAAGGTAGAGCAAAGAACAAAAGAGTTAAATATTAAAAATGAAGAGCTTTTTAAGCTATCAATTACAGATAAGTTAACAGGACTTTACAACAGAGTTAAACTAGATAGTGTATTACAAGAGAATATGAGCCTATCTTTAAGATATGGAAATATTTTTTCTGTAATTATTATCGATATAGATTTCTTTAAAAAGATAAATGATAATTTTGGACATCAAGTTGGAGATGATGTTTTAAAAGAGTGTTCTTATATTTTAAGTCAAAATATAAGAAATGTCGATACTTTAGGAAGATGGGGAGGAGAGGAGTTTTTAGTAGTTTGTCCAGAAACTTTAAAAGATGGTGCAAAAGATTTAGCAATAAAATTAAATAAAGCTATTAAACTTCACAAATTTAGTACTTATCCACATAGCGTAACTATTAGTGTAGGAGTTGCTTCTTGTAGTGTAAAGGATTTGAACTATGATGATATAATCTCAAATGCTGACAAAGCTTTATATGAAGCTAAAAATAATGGAAGAGATAGAGTTGAAGTTTTTTAAATATCATTTAAAGTTTAAGTTTAAATATCTATAATTCCACCTATGAATATTGAAAAACTAAAAAATAAAAAAAATGAGTGTAGAGATTGGAAAAATGTAGCTCCTTGGTACAATGAGCTACAAAATGCACAAAAAATAGAAAAAAAAGATTTAAAAGTTGATTTTGGTGATTGTTTTAGCGTAGGTTGCAAGGAAGATTTAAGCAATGAAGAGTATCAAACTATTGTTAAAACTGCAAAAGCTTTAATACCTTGGAGAAAAGGTCCATTTAAAATTTTTGATTTAAAAATTGATAGTGAGTGGCAAAGTAATCTTAAATATAATCTAATAAGACCTCACTTTAATCTAAAAGATAAAGTAGTTGCAGATATTGGTTGCAACAATGGATACTATATGTTTAGAATGCTTGAAGATAAACCTAAAAGATTAGTAGGGTTTGATCCTTCACCTTTAACGCTTCATCAATTTGAGTTTATAAATCACTTTGTAAAATCCAATATTGTTTATGAGATGCTTGGAGTTGAGCATTTAGAACTCTATAATCATAAATTTGATTTTATATTTATGTTAGGTGTTCTTTACCATAGAGCTGATCCTGTTGGGACTTTAAAAGCACTAAACAAAGGATTAAATAGTAAAGGTGAGATTATAATTGATACTTTTATGATAGATGGAGAGGATGAGATATGTTTAACTCCAAACCAAAGATACTCAAAAATTCCAAATATATACTTTATTCCAACAATTCCAGCTTTAAAAAATTGGCTTGTACGTGCTGGATTTGAAAATATTGAAGTATTATCAACAGTTGTTACAACAAAAGATGAACAAAGAGCTACGAAGTGGTCATTTGATGAGAGTTTAGAAGATTTTTTAGATCCAAATGATAGTAGTAAAACAGTTGAGGGTTATCCAGCTCCAAAAAGAGTATACGTAAAGGCAAGAAAGGTTTTGTAGATTTAAAATATAATTAAAAGAGTTTGAAATTATCACTACTATTTATTTTTGAAAATTTCAAAAACTCTCCTCTTCCCTTATTTTTTGCTTCAACCAGAGCAATATCAGCATTTTTTATAGCATCATCAAGTGACATATTTGAGTTTAATACAAATTTTTCAAAACCAATACTAACTGTTTTTTGTAAAGTTTGCCTATTCTCTTCATTTACAATTACTCTAGCTTTTGAGAAATCACTAATAATTTTCTTTGCAACCTCACAAGCTTGGTTTTCATCATCATTACTTAAAATAGATACTAAAAAAGTATCAGTTTCAAGTCTTCCTACTATATCAAACTCATTTATATTTGAGTGAATAACTCTTGCTAATTCTATTAAAACTTTATCTGCAATCTCATAATTAAACTCATCAACTACGGCTTTGAATCTATCTATTCCTACCATAAGTAAAAAAATCTCATTTTGTTTGTTATTTGATAATTTAAGGTACGAAGATAAATTTTCAATAAAATAGTGACTCGAAAATACATTAGTAACAGAATCAAGGGAAGCAGAGTCGATAAAGTTTTTCTTTAAAATAGCATTCTGAACAATTGTTGAAATAATAAAAAATGTTGCTTCAATTGAGTTATACTTACTTTCCAAAAATAAAGAGTGTTCTTGAGATGTTGCACAAAAAGATATTGTCGCATTTAAATTTGTATGTGTATTTATGATAAAAAACTGTGATAAATCGTCATCTAAAAAAAACTTATCGCCCTTTGATAAAATATCAGTTTTTTTGTTTTTATTTATATCAAATAAAGAAAAAACCATATTTTTTATAGCAAATTCTTCCTCTAACCATAAAAAAATATCTCCTGCAAGTTGGTTTAAATCCGAAGAGTATTGAAGCTGTTCATATAACTTAAAAATACTCTCTAATGTTTCAAATGCAACTTTATCAAATGCCGATTGTCTAATTAACTCTATAATACTATCTTTCATAAATCTTACCTAGAAAAGTTCAATCTTTGATGTTTCGTCCTCACTAAATACAAATGCCATACTTCTACCTTTATTTTTAGCTTCTCTAATCGCAATATCTGACTTTTTTATAATTGTATCTAAATCTTCTCCATCTTTTGGGTAGAATGTAATTCCAACACAAATTGTTTTCATTAAAACTTGACCAGTGTCTGGGTTTATAACTATTTTCTCTTTCTTAAAAGTATCTATTAGTTTGTTTGCAACAAAAAGAGCATTTTCTTCCTCTTGTATGTTTTGAAGTAAAACTAAAAAAGCATCATTTGATACTTTTATTACTAAATCAGAATCTCTAATTCCAGCTTTTAAAACTTCTGATAGTTTTTTTATTACTCTATCTCCAATTTCATAGTTGAATTCATCCAAAACAGCTTTAAAGTGATCTATTCCAATTTTTAAAAAAGCTATTTTTTTTCCCTCTCTCAAAGCCAAACTAAAAATTGATCTTATATAGTGATTTAAGTAGGTTCTATTATAGCACCCTGTAAGTAAATCAATAATCAAAATATCAGATATAGTGTTTTCTAAATGTTTTGTATATATATTCATAGATAAAATATCTAGCGAAATATTAATATTTGTAGTATCTTTTTTTAAATCATCTAGTTTATTTTCATTTTTAAAAATAATTCCAAAAGTTAGCTCAAGACTATTCGTAAGTTTTGTTTTATATGTATAAAAAAATTTTGAATTTTCTTCATCTGAATTATCAAATACACTACTTGAAATACCATTTTTTTTAAGATAGATTTTTAGTGCATCTATGTGAAAATTAGATTGCAAAAATTCAAATATATCATCAAAAATCTCTTGTTTTTCGCTTATTGACAGATTATGAGATAATTGTGTGATAGTTTCATAGAAATTACTCATTTTATATGTTTTTCCCATAAAGTAATATTATCAATCTCATTAAAAAGAGTAGTTTTATCCCCGTGACCTGGATAGATATTGTAATTATCTTTAAATTCCAAAATCTTATTTAAACTTTTTTTCATTTGAGTTGAACTTGAATTTGGAAAATCAAATCTCCCAATAGTTCCTTTAAATATAAAATCTCCACTAAAAAATGTTCTGTTTATTTCAATCATACTACATCCTGGAGTATGTCCAGGAAAATGGTGAAATTTTACTTTTACACCTTCAATTTCAAGCTCTTCATCTGGATTTACCAAAACATCTGCTTTTGAGTGTGGCATTCCTAAATTATATGGGTTTAAAGTAAGCATAAATTCATCATCTTTTGGAGTATAAAGTTTTATGTTAAAAAGTTCTTTTACTTCTTGATTTGACCAGATATGATCAAAATGTCCATGCGTATTTAAAACAGCAACTGGATTTGTAGTATTTTGCTTAATCCAAGCAGTAGCATTTACACCAGGGTCAATTATAAAATCCTTATTATCAATAGTAACAATATAACAATTTGTGCCATAATCACCCATAGGATGAACTTTAATTTCCATTTTAAACCTTAATTTGCTAAAATTGTCTGATTATATCTAAAAAAAGGTTAATTTACATGGATTATTTCATAATTTTAGAGGATATTTTACTCACAAAATTACCAAAAGAAAAGTTTATAAAGTTTGATAAATTTTATAAACTTTTCTTAGAAAATAAGCTTATTTTTGATCATAATTACAGAGCTTTAGATTTAGAAAATCCATCTTATAATGATTTTTTATCTATAGTAAAACCAACAAAACTTCCTCCAATAAAAAACTTTAAAACCAAAGAAGGAAAAAAATATTTAATACACACTATTTTACATATTGAGTATAGTGCTGTTGATTTAGCTTTAGATGCTGCTTTAAGATACCAAAATATGCCTTTAGAGTTTTATAAAGATTGGCTAGAAGTTGCTAGTGACGAGATTAGACATTTTTTAATGTTAGAAAAGTTATTAAATGAGTTAAATGGTTTTTATGGAGAGTTTGAAGTACATAAAAACCTATTTGAAGCTATGCAACAAACTCCTGATTTATTAAGCCGCATGGCTTGTATTCCTAGATATTTAGAAGCAAATGGTCTTGATCAAAATCCAAAAATTATGGAAAAATTAAACTCAAATAAAGATGAATTTAATCTTAAGTTAATAGATGCTTTAAAAATTATTTTAAAAGAAGAGATAAGTCATGTTAAAAAAGGTGATTTTTGGTTTAAATATGAGTGCGACAAAATAGGGTGCAAGCCAGAAATTGTCTATTTTGAAGCTATAGAAAAGGTTTTTCCAGGCAGTACTAAAAGAAAAATGGATTTAAATTTTAGTGCTAGAAAAGAGGCTGGTTTTTCTTGTGATGAATTAAAATTTTTATCAAAAAAAGATGATTGTATTTAAGTTGATATAAATTAATCTATTTTATTTTTATTTTTGTTATATTTCTGTTGATATTTATATAAGAGGAATTTTTTATGATTGATGTGATTATATATTTTGTTTTTGTTTTAGCATTGATTGCATTTGCATTGTCTCCTGCTATTTATGTAACAAATAGATTATCAAATAAGTTTGTTTTTATAGAAAATAACTCTACAAAAATATCAATACTTTTTGCAATTTTATTTTCAAGTATTGCAACATTCTTTATATTTTGGTTTTGACAAATGATAAGCTCAAACTACGATATTTTACTTTTTAAAACAAATGTAAATAATAATTTGGAAAAAAATATAGATAATATATTTTCAAATAGTGTTGAAAACATATTAAATAAAGATAAAAGAAGAGATAATTCATTGACTTTTTCAAATATAAATGGAATTACACTAAAAGAGATTGATGAGCTTTTTGAAGATAAAGAGAAGAAAAATTTAGCAAAAAATCTTAGATTAGCTACACTTTTTACGAATGATGAAAAATTAGCCAATATTTTATTTGATACCGTTTTAGGAAAGCCTTTTGATGGTGGTTTTGAGTATTTAAGCAATAGATATAGCGATAAAAATAGTTATTTAAAATCAAAAAGTAGCTTTGGTTCTAGCACATTATTTGATATGCTTCATAAATCAATGGAATATCGATTAAATAGTTCAAATATATCAGATATAAAAAAGGAAGATTTGGATGATATTTTGCTTGAGATAAACTCTTTTGATTTTATAAGTGCTTTATCTTCAAGCTCAAAAAAAGGATCTAAAAAGTATAAAGATGAAGAAAAATACTCTTTTTTATATAAAAATTATGAGTTAGAATATAAAAATATAATGGAAAAATATCAAGATTTAGATAAAAAAAATCTTGATATTATAAAACAGTTTTAAGATAAAGATGTAGTAAATTTAAGCTCTAGTTTTGTATCAAAATATAGAGCTTTTATATTGCTAGATATTTTTTCAGAACTTAAAACACCTTGAAGAGTATTTAAAACATGCCAAAATTTATTGTGGTATGGAATATTTAGCTCTTTTATTCTTTTTTCTTTTATTACTTCTGCAATAGTTGCTATTGCAAAGTAATAGAAAATCTTATTTTTTGCTCTATTTATTCTATAGTTTTTCATTAAATCAAGATTTGTAAGAAATATATTTTTTTCTATATCACTTAAATTAGGTCTTGAATTTATATCTTCTCTCTCTTCTTCTAAGTGTTCTTTGTATCTTTTGAGTTTATCTTCTATAGATTTTTCAATATTTGGAAAATATTTTTCAACAATTTTGTATAACTTATCAATGCTAGCATTTTCAAGATTTATACTAGTAGAATATCTATTTTTATTTGTTGTATATTCATGATTTAATGAATTTAAAATTTCATAAACATATGGAAAATAAACAAATTTATCATCTTTTCCTTGCTTAAATGTAATTCCATGGTGGCTAATAATAGGTCTATATCCAACATATTCAAATTTCATTTGTTCTCCTTGTGTAAATTTTCAATTTATGAAAACCATTTTTTAACTTTATCAAACATTCCTTCAAACTTTATTTCAGAAGGAGTGCTTTCTACTCCAAAACTTTCTTGTAATTTTTCTAAAAGCTCTTTTTGTTCATTTGTTAAAGTTTTTGGATATTCTATTTTTATTTGAACAATCAAATCACCTTTTCCATATCCTTGAACATTTTTTACCCCCTCATTTTTAAAAGTAAATTGTTGTTTATCTTTTGCATTTCTTGGTATTTCAAGCTCTAATTCACCTTTTAAGCTAGGAATCTTTATTTTTGCTCCTAAAGCTACTTGAGTAAAGAAAATAGGGGCTTCAAAATATATATCATCATCATGTCTTACAAAGTGACTATCTTCTTTGACTTTTGTTTGGATATATAAATCTCCTCTTTGTCCATTTGGTGCTATATTTCCCTTATTTGAAACTCTTATTCTCATTCCATCATTTACACCTTCTGGAATATCAACAGTGAAATTTCCTTTAATCTCTTCAAAACCAGTACCAGAACAAGATTTACAACTATTTGCTTTTGATTGTCCACTACCACTACAAGTTGGACATGTTTGTGCAAATGTCATAAAACCTTGTCTTGAATGAACTTGTCCAACTCCACCACAAGTTCTACAGTTTTCAATCTTAGCATCTTTTGCACCAGTTCCATTACAAGGTTTACAAGCTGTTTTATATTTATAGTTAATCTCTTTTTTGCAACCAAAAACTGCTTCGTTAAACTCTAATTTAACTTCAACGGCAGTATCAAGATTATAGTTATAAGTTTTTCTCTCTTTTTTGCTATGATTTCTTGAAAAACCAAACATCTCTTCAAAAATAGAACCTAAATCATCAAAACCACCAAAACCAGAACTTCGTCCACCATGACCCTCTAAACCAGCTTTTCCATATCTATCATATAAAGCTCTTTTTTCATCATCACTTAAAACTTGATAAGCCTCATTTATAGATTTGAATTTATCTTCAGCTTCTTTATCATTTGGATTTTTATCAGGATGATACTGCATAGCAAGTTTTCGATAAGCTTTTTTTATAGCCGCTTTATCTGATGTTTTTTCAATCTCTAAAAGTTCATAATAATCAATTTCAATCAATTTTAATCTCCAAAAATGTATTAATTTTATAATAAAGTTATTATTTTATCCAATTATTGATAAAACAATATTAAGTTAAAAAATATCTGTAGTCTTTCTTAATCTTTCTTTATCAAAGTGCGTATAAATTCTGCTTGTGTTTATATCTGCATGACCTAAAGCCTCTTGAACAAGTATTAAATCATGATGTTTTGAATAAAGTAAAGTTGCAAATGAGTGACGTAGCATATGTGCTCCATTTTTCTCTTTTCTAATACCAGCACTTGCTAAGATATTTTCAACAATACGACTAACATAAGCTTGAGTTAATCTTTCACCTTTTTGATTACAAACTAAAATATCACTATTACAAACTCTTTGAGTTAGCCAATTTTGTAATTCATGTTCAATAATATCTTTTTTAATCATCACAACTCTTGGTTTATTTCCTTTTCCACGAATTTGAAGCATATAAACATCTTTTTCATTAAAAATATCTTTTAATTTGAGATTTAACATCTCACTAACTCTAATTCCTGTATATATTATTATTTTTATAATAAGTCTATTTCTATAAGCTGTATTATCTGAAAATTCAAAATTATTAATAGCAGATAAAAATCTATCAATTTCATCTTTATTCATAAAAGAGGGGAGTTTTGAACCACTTTTTCCACTTAATCCACCCCAATTTTTTAACTCTATTTTAAATAAATATGAGCTTCCATCTTCATTTTCATTTTGTTTATCTATATATGAGAAGAAAGATAGTAGGGCGATACGATGGTTCTTTTTAGAAGCATCCGATAGAGAACTAGTTTGGCTAGCTAAAAAATCACTTAATAACTCTTCATCAATCTCTTTAAGTGAAGCTAATCCTAAACTATTTGTATAGTTATATAGTTTTAAAAGAGGATTAAAATATGTATTTATTCCATTTAAGCCAATATTTCTAGCTTCTTTTACTAAAACATCAAGCTCATCTATTGATTTTGTGCCTTTTATTAAACTTTGAATAATAAAAGCTAGTTTATCTTTATTTGATACTTGTCTATTTGACAAGCTTGTTAATTTATATCTTATAAATCTCTCTATCCAAAAAAGCATGTTCATTTTAAAACTATCTTTAAAATCTAATTTATATCTCATGTGACCTCTAAATATTTCTAGTGTTTTGTATAAGAGAGTATAACAAAAAATATATTAGTATTAGTTTGAAAATTATGGTTTTCAATACTAAATATATTATATTTGTTAAGAACAGAATATCTATTAAAGTTAATATTCTATTCTTAAACAATTTATTATCTAACTTTTCCTTTTGAAAAAGCTATTATATAATCTGCAATCTCATCTAAAGGAACTATATCTTTTACTGCTCCTGCTTGTATTGCTTTCATAGGCATTCCAAAAACAACACAAGTAGCTTCATTTTGTGCAATAGTATATGCACCATTATCAAAAAGCTCTTTCATTGCAATTGTTCCATCATCTCCCATTCCGGTCATCATAACAGCCATAGCGCTTCCCCCTACACTATTATTTACTGATCTAAATAAAACATCAACACTTGGTTTATGCTGACTTACTTTTTTTGTGTCAAGAAGCTTTGTTCTTAACTCATTTCCTATTTTTTCAATAGTTAAATGCATATTTCCGGGTGCTAAATAGGCATGTCCAAATTCTAAAATCTGCCCATCTTTTGCTTCACAAACTTCAACTGCTGAATGGTCATTTAATCTTAAGGCAAAAGAGTTTGAAAATCCATATGGAATATGCTGTGTCATAACAATTGGTGGTAAATCTGAAGGTAATCTGCTAAACACTTTTAATAAACTCTCCACACCACCTGTTGATGAGCCAATAGCTATCACTTTTTGTCCTCCAAATTTTGCTGCTCTTAGAGGAATAACTTCATCTGGATGAACTTTGTAATCTGGTGTTGGTGTTGGCTTGTAATCTTTTTTTAAAGGAGCTGGTTTTTTTAATGTATATCTTTTTAGTAAAAAAGTGAGACTCAAAAGTGTATCTTTTATTCTTGACTCAAAAGATGCCATACTCTCTCCAGAGCTTGGTTTAGGAATAAATCCAACAGCACCATCATCGAAAATATCGCTTCCTCTTACGCTTTCTCCTGAAATTACAACTGCTGGCATAGAATGAAGTCTCATTAGATTTCGTAAAAATGTAACTCCATCCATTTTTGGCATATTTATATCAATAGTAACTAAATCAGGCTCATACTCTTTAATTTTTTCTCTAGCTTCGTAGGCATCATTTGCAACTGCAACTACTTCAAATTCGTCAATAGAGTTTATCATATCTTTTAAAATTCGTCTCATAGAGGCAGAATCATCAATTATTAATACCGTATACATCTCTTATCCTAAATATTTTTTAAAAAAGTTCAATTTCCATAGTTTCTTCAATTTTCTTATTATTTTTACCAAATAGTTCAACTGCCCCTGTGTACTCTTTAATAACTGGAGCTTTAGAGATTTCAATCTGCAATGATTTCTCATTAGATAGAATTTTACTATCTGTCTCAGTTTTTTGAGTAACTTTAATAAATGTTTCAAAGTTATCAGCAAGAAGTATTAATCTTCCATGCTCACCTCTTACATGTTCAGATATAATTCTAAAACCTTCTTTACGGCAAAACTCTTTTGCAAATTCAACATTTCTTGACCCTATAGAGTTTTTTAGATTTAAATTCATAATATCAGCTCCACCTGATATTTTAGCAACAATATCAGATTTTAAACAACCTATTTTATACATCTCATTTAGCATAGCTTCAACCGAATATAATCCATATTTCATATCATTTGAATTATCATTTGTATCAGGCAGCAAAAAGTGATTCATCGCTTTTATTTTCTTTTTTCTATCATAAAACATTAAAGCAACACAAGAACCCAAAAGAGTCTTTAAAGCAACATTATCGCTATCAGGAGCTACTGCAAACTCACCACCAATAACTGTATGAGTAGGAAAACCTTTTGTTTTTTGAGTTATATTAGCTAAAGATAGTTTTTCTATATTACCATCTTTTCTACCAATAGTAATCATCTTAAATCTTTCTCTTTAACAAAAATATTTTGCCCTACTCTTTTTACATAATGTATTAAATCTTGAGGATTTTCTGAGTGTCCTAAATATAAAGTTCCACCAATTTTTAGATGTTTAAATAATTTTTTTAGAATAATATTTTGATCTTCTACTGAAAAATAAATTAAAACATTTCTACAAAAGATTACATCAAATTGATGATTTGAAAAAGGATAACTATCATTATTTAGATTCATTATATGAAAAGTAATCATTTTTTTTAATTCATCATTTACTTTGATTAAAACTTCTTCGCCTGATAGATTTTTTTGCACTCTTCTTTTAAAATAGTTTTGAGGTTTAATCCAAGATGGAAACTCTTTTGATGATTTAGAATATCTATAAATTCCATCAGCTGCATATTGTAAAACATTAGTATCAATATCAGTTGCTATTATATTTGCTTTGATATTTGAAGATAGTAATTTATTAGCTTCAAATATAGTCATAGCGATTGAATAAGGCTCTTCTCCTGTTGAAGATGCAGAGCACCAAATAGATATATTCTCTTTATTTTTTGAAAAAGCTGGAAGAACTCTATCTCTTAAATCTTCAAAATGAAACTCTTCTCTAAAAAAATGAGTTTTATTTGTAGTAAAAGTATTTATAAACTCTGTTACATTTTGTCCTTTTTCAACAGAGTCTAAAAGTTCCATTATGTCGCCATAGTTATTACAATTTCTTTTTAGTTTATCAATTCTATTTGAAATCATAATATCCTTATTCTCTGTAAGGGTAATTCCCGTTAGAGAATAAAGAAGTTTTTTTATTTTTTCATGTACATCTTGTGTTGTATATGCCATAATTATTTCTTAAGATGCTCTTTTATTTGCATTCATATCTTTTTCTATTTTAATTTGAGCATCAATTATTCCTAAAACATCAAGAATAAGCCCTATACTTCCATCACCTCTCACTGTAGCAGCACCAATTCCTTGAACACTTCTAAAGTTTTTATCAAGAGGTTTAACAACAACTTGATGTTGATTTAAAAACTCATCAATTGAAAGTGCAACTTTTGTGTTTCCTGATTTTACAACTATTAACATACCATCTTCTAGTTTTTCAAAACTTTTTTTAAGACCAAATAGTTTATGAAGCTTAACTACAGGAATAAACTCTTCTCTTAGCATTAGTAAATCTTGAGTTCCATCACCAATTTTTTTAATCATATTAGCTGTTGGTTGAAGTGATTCAACAATAGAACTAAGCGGTAAGATATATTTTTGATCCCCAACTCTTATATCAAGACCATCAAGAATTGCAAGTGTTAAAGGAAGCATAATAGTAATAACAGTACCTTTTCCTAATTCAGTATCAAGCTTAATTATCCCACCTAATTTATGAATATTTGTTTTTACAACATCCATTCCAACACCACGACCTGAAATATCAGTTATTTGATCAGCTGTTGAAAGCCCTGCTCCAAAAATTAAAAGAGCCTTATCATTATGAGACATACTTGCAAATTGATTTTCGTCAATTTGACCTTTTTCTAGTGCTTTTTGAGCAACTCTTTCACTATCAACACCTTTACCATCATCTTCAATTGTAATTATCATTTGACCATTTGCTTGTTCTGCTGAAATACTAATAGTTCCTGTATCACTCTTACCAGCTTTTATTCTATCTTCAGGCATTTCAATACCGTGATCAAGAGAGTTTCTAATAATATGCATCAAAGGATCTGTTAATCCTTCAATCATAGCTTTATCTATCTCAACATTATCACCATAATGTTTAAACTCAACCTTTTTACCAAGTTTTTTAGATATGTCACGAACCACTTTTGGGAATTTTGAGTAAATAGAATCCATAGGAACCATTCTAATGCTCATAATACTATCTTGCATATCTCTAATATGTCTTTCAAGAAGTTCTAATCTCTCTAAAACAGAACCTCTAGTTTTACTCTCTTCAATAGTTGATGAAAACTGTGTAAGCATAGCATTTGTAATAACTAAATCTCCAACATTGTTCATTAATAAATCAATTTTATCAAGATTTACTCTAATGCTATTGTTATTATTTGAGATGGACTTTTTCTCAGTGTCATCACTATTTTCTTTAGCTCTTCTAGATACAGTAGTTGGGAGGTCTTTTTTTTCTTGTTCAGCTATTTTATTTTCATTAGAAGTTTCAGATTCAATATCATTTATCTCCATAACAGAATTTGGTGAAATTTTTTCCATACCATCAAAGAAACCAAAATTTTCTTTATTTTCATCAATTTTAAATTTATTATCATCTGTGTTATTCGATATATTTTCAAGTTCTTCATCATAAAAACCAATATTTTTATCATCAGTATCATCATCTTCAAAAATACCAAAAGGCATATCTTTTCTATCTCTTTGACTATTTAAATCATCACTGAAGAAACCAAATTCTTCTTTTTCATCAGAAATTGGTGTATCTATTTTTTCTAATACTTTAACACTTTGAGTAATTTGCTCTTCTTCTTTTTTATTAGTAGTAGAGCCATTTGAATATGCTCTAATCTCTTCTAGTAAAGAGCTTGTTAGCTCTTGAAATTTTTCTCTATTAATTTCATTTGATACTTCTAACTCTAAAATTTCTTTCATAACATCAAGCCCATCTATTAGAGTTTCAGCCATCTCAGGTTGGTACTCAATTTTATGACTTCTTAATTTGTCCATTAAATTTTCAACATCATGGGTAAACTCAGCAAAAAAAGCTAATTCAACAGAAGCACCACTCCCTTTTAATGTGTGAACATCACGAAAAAGTTGTCCCATTTCATCATCTGTTAAACTTCCGTTGTTTTCAGCAGCCAACAAAACATTATCAGCTGACTCAAAAAGCTCTGCTGCTTCCTCTAAAAACATTTCTCTATATTTTGAAATATCAAATGACATAATTTAAGTCTCCCCTTTTTGATTTATCTACTTAGCACTATATTTACAGCCTTTAAAAGCTGATCTGGAACAAAAGGCTTAACAATCCAACCAGTAGCTCCTGCAAATTTACCCTTAGCTTTCATTTCATCACTTCTTTCAGTTGTTAAAACTAAAATAGGTGTTTTTAAATATTGAGGAATTTTTCTAAGTTCACCAATTAAGGTTAAACCATCCATATTTGGCATATTAACATCTGTAATAATTAAATCAAAATTTGTATTTTTTGCCTTAGCTAGACCATCTACTCCATCTACTGCTTCAACAACATCTGTATAACCACCTTCGTTTAAAGCGTAGTTTAACATATCCCTAAGCATTGTAGAATCATCTACTATTAAAAGTTTAGCCATATATTAGCCCCTTGATTTTATTCATTTAAAAATTTTTCCCATCCTAACACAAAATTAATTAATATTAATTTAAACCTAGTTCTATTTTATCTTTTTGAATTTTTAGAACTTTTACATCTATTTCTTGTCCAACACTTAGAATATCGCTTACTTTTTCTACTCTTTGTTTTGAAATTTTAGATATATGTAAAAGACCTTCTCCTCCTTTTGCAAGAAGAATAAATGCACCAAAATCAACTATTCTTTCAACTTTTCCAGAAACAATCTCATCTACACTATAAAGTTTTTCAAAATCTATTTTTACTGGTGCTTTGTATGAAGTTGAGTTATTTACTAAATCTTTTATAAAATCGCTTGCTTCTGTAATTTTAGAAGAGTCTTCTCCACTTACTTTAACAACTCCATTATCTCTATCTAAATCTATATTTACAGAGTATTTTTCGATAATCTCTTTAATTGTAGCTCCACCTTTTCCAATAATAACCATCATTTTAGAACTATCAACTTCAAACTCTTCAATTTTTGGTAAAGCAGGACTTGAAACTATATCTTTACTTGCTTCTTCCATAATATTTAAAATATGAACTCTACCCTCTTTTGCTTGCAAAAGTGCTTCTTGTAGAACATTTAATTCAATTCCACCAAGTTTTATATCCATTTGTAAAGCTGTAATACCTTTTGAAGTTCCAGCAACTTTAAAATCCATATCTCCATCATGGTCTTCAAGTCCCATAATATCAGTTAAAATAGAATATTTATCACCTTCAACAACCATTCCCATAGCTACACCTGCTACAAGATCTGAAACTGGAATATTTGCAGCTTTAAGTGCCAATGAACCACCACAAACAGTTGCCATAGAAGAAGAACCGTTTGATTCTAAAATTTCTGAAACTATTCTAAAAGTATCTTTGAAGTTCTTATTTATCGTAGATTCTAATGCTTTTTTTGCTAGATTTCCGTGACCTAACTCTCTTCTTCCTACGCTAAAAATTGGTTTTGCTTCACCAACACTAAATCCAGGGAAATTATAATGAACCATAAGATTTTCCATAGATGTTGATTTGTCTGTTAAAACCTCATACATTTGTCCATCTTTTGCTCCAGCAATCGTTCCTACAACCAAAGCTTGTGTTTCACCTCTTGTAAAAAGACAAGAAGAGTGAGCTGATGGTAAAATATTTGTCTCAATATTTATTGGTCTTACATCTTTAAGACCTCTTCCATCTGCTCTTACTTTTTCATTTACTATCATAGCTCTAACTAATTCACGTTTTACAATATTAACTGCTTCAAAAATTGTTTTAAATTCAACTTCATTTATAGTACAATAATCATTTTTTGCTATACTTTTTGCCAACTCTTTTAACTCAACAGCTCTTTCACTTTTTGCTAATTTTTTGATAGCATCTTTTATATCATTTGAGAAATTATCTCTTACATAATCAATTACATCTTTTTCTATTGCAAACTCAATTAATTCTACATTAGCCTTTACTTTACAAGCTTTTTCAAAATTTGTTTCATAAGCTATATTTGCTTTTTTTAATGCCTCTTGTGCAAAAGCTATCGCTTCTATTAAAGTTTGTTCTTCCATCTCGTTTGTAAAGTGTTTAGAATCATTTAAAGAAGAGATTGTTTTCATCTCAATCATAAGTAATTCATCTTTTGAACCAGCTATATATAAATCTAAAGTAGAATTTTCTAAATCATCTTTTGTTGGATTTATTACAAGTTTATCACCAATTTTTCCAACTCTTACACCACAAACAGATTTTTTAATAGGTAAATTAGAAGTATAAAGAGCAGCATTTGCAGCATTTAAAGCTAATGTTTGTAAATCTACATTTTTATCAGCACTTACAACCATTACAGTTATTGTTGTTGGATATACAAAACCTTTTGGAAAAAGTGGTCTTAAACTTCTATCAATTACTCTTGAAGTTAGAGTTTCAAAATCACTTGGTTTTCCCTCTCTTTTTATAAACCCTCCAGGAAGTTTTGCAGAAGCATATGTTTTTTCAATATATTGAACAGTAAGAGGAGTAAAATCTTCACTTACAGGATTATCAAATTCACTAGCAACTGCAGCTATTACAACAGCATTTCCTATTTGAGCTAATACAGCACCATTTGCTTGTTTAGCAATTTTATTAAACTCAAAAATCTCTTTTTGTTCATTTAGCTCTAATTCGCATTTTATTATCATTCTTTTTCTTTTCCTTCATTTTTAATTCTATTTATATCTTCGTAAGTTATCTCTTCAAAAGTATCATAATAATACTCTGCTTCAATAAAATGATCAAGACTTTTTATATAATATAAATCATCTGTAATACTATCTATTGCTTTTATACTAGCAGTTGATAGTATTGGAGTTGCTACACTTATAGATTTTACTTTTTGGTTTATAATAGTTTTTATACAAGCCATCATAACTAAACCAACATTTATATCCTCATCCACAATTAAAACATTTTTTCCAGCCAAATTTTGAAATTTTTCACCATTTCTAAATCTATATGCTATTGGCCTTATATTATCCTTATATATCTCTTTAGACATTATATATATTGAATCAAGATTTATATCAAAAGCTTTAACTAACTCTTCATGTATTAAAACTTCTTCTAGTTCTGTTACAACTGCTATTTCACACTCATCATTTTGTGGAGCATAAATCTTTTCATTAAACATAATATCAAATTCTGCATCCAAACTATCTGCTACTATTTTTGCAATTTCATAACCACCATATGAACAAGCAATTACCGTCCACTCTTCAAGCCTCATACTATCTATTGGTAATATTTCTAATAGTTTATAAGCCGCCTCTTCTCTATTTTTGAAATATATTTTATCTTTACTCATTATTATTTATCACTATTTTGAACTATAGACTTTTGTCTTATTCCACCAATTGGTTTTAGCATTAAAACAGCATATACAATAGTTTGCTCATAACTATCATAACTTCTTGTACTCTGAACATATCTACTTCTAGGAGTTATCTCTTTTTCAAGTAGCAAATCTAAATTCCAACAACTATCATCTATATTTAACCCTATTCCTTGTCTACTTCTTCTCTTTTCTTGTAAATCATAGTTTTCATAATATTTTATAGAGTAATCTTTAGCTAGTTTATAAGAAGTTGATAATCTATATGATTCTAAATCATCTCTTGTATTAAATTCATTGTTTGTCTTCTTACTATAATAATAACCAGCACTAAAAGTTAAATCTTCGTAACTTAATGAGTTATCAAAACTTCCTTCAACAACTTTGTTATCATCCATATTATAAACGACTTTTCCAGATAATGAACCATAATCATGATTTATCTTTATGTAGTTATCTAAATCTTGAAATTTTGGCTCATCTACACTATTATATAAGATGGATTGCGACATCTTATGATTTATAAACTGCTTTAAATTCTCTTTGTCATAAATTGATTGATTTAAAGATAATTTTATCGTTTTTTGTTCTTGTAAAGTTGGAAAAACACTTAATTCATCATATTTCAGTGGCTGATTCTCTTTTACTGTTATATTGTATAAATCTCCATCTTTTCTTAAATTTTCAGGAATATCATAACTAGCATTTAAGTTTAAAGTATGAATATAGTCACTATATGGTTTTATTAAATCTGTTCCAACAATAAAAGATGTTCTATTTTGGATTAAAGTTCCATCTTCATATCTTAAATTATTATATAAAGAGTTACTGTAATCATATTGAGTTAAAATAGTTCTATTTTCAACTCCTAAATACATATAGTCATCTAAGATATTTTTTGTATAACTAATAGGAACAGTTATATCATAGATTTTTGCATTTAAGCCCTCTTTTCTTGTAAAATTTTGAGCTTTTGTATCTATAGAGTATATAAGGTTTTCTAAAAACAACTCTTTATTATATGAGTGAAACTGAACTTGCGGTAACTCTTGTAAAGTGTTAGCATTTGATTTTTTTGAAGCATCTATATAGTATTTTCCATAAACTCCACCATAATATTCAGGTGTATTATAAAAATAGTTTACTTTAGATTCTACTTTTTTATCAGTTCCTAAATTACCATCATCTTCTTTTAATATAATATATTCAATATCATTTAAGTATCTAACAGAGGTAAAAACTCCATCTTGATGCTCTTTTTTTGTTGAAAAAATATTTTTTCTTTCATAATCAATATCTAAACCATAATGCTCACTATTTTCAAGTTTTTCTTCTCTTCTATAATTATTAAACTCTTTGAAATATCCTGTTTTTAAATTAAGCATACTATCAGGGCTATCAGCGTATCTAAAATTTGCGTAGCTTCCATACCCTCTTTGTGTTCTAATTTGAGGAATTAACTCAATATCATAATTATCAGCTGGAGCTATAAATATTGGTTGTGAATATAAAAAACCTTCACTACTTGAATATCCCATAGTTGGAAGTAAAAGTCCTGTTCTTCTAGTTGTATCTGTTGGAAACCCAAAATATGGAAGATAAAATACAGGAACATTTTTTATATAAAGTCTAGGATTATATGTATTCATCCACATAGCTTCAGTATCATAATCACTACTAGATGATCTAATACTCCAAATTGGATCTATACAATCACAAGAAGATAAAATAGAGTTTTCAAGAGTTATTAGATCTTTATCTTTATTTGCCTCTTTAGAGTTTGACCAAATGTTTGAACTGTTATCCATTAAAAATACTGGATCTTGATTTATAATATCATTTTTCATATCTACATAAGCATAGTTACTTTGAGTTTGAATTTTATTATCTTTGATAATTAATACATTATCAAAAAGTTCTAAAATCTCTCTATCTTTATCGTAAACCATTTTATCTGAGCTTAAATAATATGTTGGAGAATATGCAACAACATCACCAACTGCAGTTATAATGTTGTTTTTTGTATCAACATCTTTTGCAACAAGTTGTAATTTTTCCATATTTAATTCTTCGGCATTTGCTTGAATTAAAAGTGAGGCTAAAGCTAATGAAACAACTATTTTATGCATTTATTACCAACGTTTTACCAGTAAAATCATGAAAAGTTCTTCTACCTTCTGTAAAAAATCCTATTAAAAAACCTATGTAAAAAAACATTTCAGATACAACTCTTCCTAAGCTTCTTAAAAAAGATGAAAAAAAGCTAACTCTTTCCCAAGAATTAGCATCTATTACTCTAATTTTTACAATTTTTTTACCTATAGTTTGTCCATAATACCAAATAAAAAAAGTATGGTATATAATCTTTAATAGTATTAAAGGTACTACAAAAGTTGTTTGCATAAGATTTATTAAAGCCTCTTGATTATCACTTACAGCAACAATACTATTCCAATAAATAAGACAGATTAATAAAGTTACAATTAAATCATCAATAACAAAAGCCAATGCCCTACTTCTAAGAGTTGCTAGCTGTAAGTTTGAAGTACTATTTTGATCTTGCATTTTAATTCTTTAAAGCTTGATATGCAATATCTGTTCTAAATTTTTTACCATCAAAAGATATTTCAGAACTAAGCAAATAAGCTCTATCTCTAGCCTCTTTAATAGTGTCTCCAATTGCAACACAAACAGCAACTCTTCCACCAGTTGCTATAAGATTTCCATCTTTTTCTTCAACTCCCGCAAAAGATATATGACTATTTTCTAAAAGTTCTTTATCTACAATATTTGATAAAGATATAATTGATGGTGCTGAAGCACTATACGGATAGTTAGAGCTTGCCATCACAACTCCAACTGCAAACTTGTCCTTAAACTTAATATCAAGTTTATCAAGCTGTTTTGTCGCTCCATAATAGAAAAGTTCAGAAACTTTAGATTCAATCAAAGGCATTAAAATTTCACACTCTGGATCTCCAAATCTAACATTATATTCTAAAACTATTGGCTCACCTTTTACAACCATAACTCCAATAAATAAAACACCTTCAAAAGGTGCATTTTCTTCTTGCATTCCTTTTAATGTTGGCTTAATTACTCTATCTTCAAGTTTTTTATAAATATCATCATTTACCAAAGGAGTTGGAGCATATGCACCCATTCCACCAGTATTTGGTCCAGTATCACCATCTCCTACTCTTTTATGATCTTGAGCAGCTGGAAGTATTTTATAATTTTCACCATCACAAATTGCAAATACAGAAAGCTCATAACCATCTAAAAACTCTTCAATAATAACTTTTTCACCAGCTTCCCCAAAACTACTTCCATTTAACATATCATCAACTGTTTTTTTAGCTTCCTCTCTACTTTGAGCTATTATTACACCTTTTCCACCACAAAGACCATCTGCTTTTACAACAATTGGAAGATTTTTCATTCCATCAATAAAATCATAAGCATCTTGCTTATTTGATGTTTCAATAAATGCTGCTGTTGGTATGTTATATTTTTTTAATATATTTTTCATATAAGCTTTTGAGCCCTCAAGTTGAGCAGCTTCTTTTGAAGGTCCAAATATAGTTAATTCATATTTCTTAAATATATCAACAACACCATCTACAAGAGGTCCTTCTGGTCCAACAATTGTTAAGTCTATACTATTCTCTTTTGCAAAAATTGCTAGTTTTTCATAATCTGTAATATTAATATTTTTTCCTAAGTTAGAAGTTGCACCATTTCCTGGCATAAAGTATAAATTGTGAGATTTTTCATTTTTTAGTGCAAGTCCAATAGAGTACTCTCTACCACCACTTCCAAGTATTAATATATTCATTATTTTTCCCTTTAATTTTTAAAAATCCAAGTAGCCGATAACCATAAAGGTGGCCCTAAAAGCCAAGTATATATACAAGAGAAATACTTTAGGAGCAAAAACCAAAGGAGATGCTGCACACGGTATAAACTACAAATTTGTATAAAATAAAATATTATCGGACCCGCAAGTAATGGAAATCCCGTACTACTTAGAATTTAATATTTTATCTAAAAAAATTTAAAATTGTGATTAAACTAATTTTTAAAAGCTAGTTTAACACACTCTTCTACACTAGTTATAGAACTTATTTCACACTCTATATTTTTTGGAAGATACATTGCAGTTGTTCTTCCTATAGCTATTGCTTTAAAGCTATCTTCCCAGCTATATTTTTTAAAAAAGCACTCAACACTAGATGGAGAGGTAAAAATAATTGTGGAGTTTTTATCTAAAGCTTTTTTTTCTTGTTTATTACAAGATGTTTTATATGCAATTACTTCATCTATATTTATACCGTTTTCTTTTAGAATATTTGCAAGATTTGATACAGTTTTTAATGCTCTTACATATAGAGTTTTTTTATCTTTTAAATATGGTATTAGTTCATATGCAAAATCATTTCCATGACCACTAAATCCAATAAAAGCTATATTAGCACCAAACTCTTTTGCAATATCTGCCGTTTTTGGAGCTATTACATAAGATGGAATACTTTTCCAACTTATACCATTCTCTTCTAGTGAAAAAATAGCATTTTTTGATGTAAAAACTAATGCATCATATTTTTTTAAATCTAAATCAAATTTTAGATACTCTATCTCAAAAACTTCAAGATTTTCTACACCATCAAATTTTTGTTCATTTAGTAGATATATTTTGCTCATTTTCTAACTCTTCTTTTATATGTATTTTTGCATGTTCCAGGATTCTGTATATCTTTATTGTATTAAAAATTTTACCTATTTTCAATAATCTTCTTTTGTGAGTATACTTTATAACCAAAATAATCTCAATATTTTTTTCTTCATATTTTTCTATAATATCTTCAAGTTTAAATATAGCAGATATATCCAAATAACTAACTTCTGTGCAATCAATTACTATTTTTTTACTATTAGCTTTATTTAGAACTCTCTCAAGAAGTATTGCTGTAGCAAAAAAGAGAGCACCTTTTACTTTTATAATATCTATATTTTCATCATTTATTAAAACTTTATAGTGTTTAATTTTGATATTTTTTGATATTTGATAAACAGCCATAAATGATGATATGAAAACTCCAGCAGCAACTGCTATTATTAAATCTACAAAAACTGTTAGTAAAAAAACAGTTATCATAATAATTAAATCATCTTTTGATACTTTTTGTATGATTTGTAAAAATCTATAATCTAAAATATCAAAACCAACTTTTATAAGAATTCCAGCAAGTAGTGCTAAAGGAATTTTTGAAGCAATTGGAGCTAAAAACAGAGCTATTATAAGTAATACAATAGCATGAGTAACTCCAGAGATTCTAGTTGTTGCTCCATTTTTCATATTTACAACTGTTCTCATAGTTGCACCTGCTCCTGGAATTGCACCAAAAAAAGAACACATAGTATTTCCAATACCTTGAGCGATTAATTCTTTCTTTGAATTATGATTTGTTTTTAGTTTTGAATCGACCAAAACAGATGTTAATTGAGTATCAACTGAACCCAAAAGTGCTAAAGTTATAGCAAAAGTAAGAACTGTGCTTAATTCTAAAATATTAAAAGATGGTAAAATAAAGTCTGGTAACTTGGATGGAATTTCACCTATTGTTGGAATATTTAAGTTTAATATAGTAGCTAAAATAGTTACAAAAAATAGAGCTATTAAAGCTGCTGGAACTATTTTTGTAATGCTTTTTGGAGTTAAAAACATTATAAAAATTGTAACTAAACCCACAAAAAGTGCTTCATAATTTATATTTTCAAACGTTTCAAAAAGATTTGTAACTATATAAACAATTGAGCTATTTGTATTGGCTCCAAAAAGTGGATTTATCTGTAAAATTATAATAATAACACCTATTCCACACATAAATCCAGAAATAATTGGATATGGAATAAACTTTATCCATTTACCTAAATCAACAATTCCAAAAGATATTTGAATAATTCCAGCAAAAAATACAACTGCCATAACGGTTGAAAAATCATTAGCAAAAGTAGCAACAGCAGCAGCTGTTACTACAGTCATAGGACCAGTTGGTCCTGAAACTTGAACAGAAACACCACCTAAAAGTGCAGCAATAAAACCTAATATTATAGCTCCATAAAGTCCTGCAATAGCACCTGCTCCACTTACAACCCCAAATGCCAAAGCCAAAGGAAGAGCTACAATAGCAACAGTAACTCCAGCTAGAATATCATTTTTCAGAGTTTGAATTGTCAAAATAATCCTATTTTTCTAAATACTCTTCATCACCCATTTTATCATTTTTACCACGAGCAATAACGTGAATAGGAGTTCCTTCAAAATTAAACTTTTCTCTTAAAAAGTTAATCAAATATCTTTTGTATGAGTAGTGTAAAAGTTGTGGTTTATTCATAACTAAGGCAATTCTTGGTGGTCTTGAGCTAAATTGTGTAGAGTAATAAATTCTCAAATATGCTCCATTTGGACTAGGAAGAGAGTGTCTAATTACAGCTTCTTCTATTACTTTGTTTAGCTGTGAAGTTGGAATTCTTTGTGTATAGTTTTCAAAAATCTCTATAATTTTTTCTTTTAATCTATCTATACTTCTTCCAGTTTTTGCTGAAACTGCTATTATTGGGGCATAAGATAAAAATCTAAATCTTCTTCTTACTTCTTCTTCCATTTTTTGGAATGTATCCATATTTTCATCCCATTTATTTAAAACAATAATTGTTCCAAGACCATATTCATCAACTAAACCAGCAATTTTTTCATCCAAATCTGTAAGCTCTCTTGAAGCATCAAGAACAACTAAAGCAACATTTGCTTTTTCTAGCATCTCTTTTGTTCTCATTAATGCAAATTTTTCAATACCTTCAATACTTCCTCTTCTTCTAAGTCCTGCTGTATCAACAAAAGTTATCTCTTTATCTTTGTAAGAAAATGTCTCATCAACAGGATCAATTGTTGTTCCAGCAATACTTGAAACAACCGATCTTTCCATTCCTACAAGTGAATTTAAAATAGAGGATTTTCCAACATTTACTCTACCAATAATAGCAACATTTATTGAAGTATCATCAAGAATAATCTCTTCTTCTATTTTTTCTAATCCTTCTGAAGAAAAATCTTCATCATTGTCAAACTCATCTTCAAAAAACTCATCTTCTAACTCTTTTCTTCTTTTTTCTTCTTCCATTCTTGCAACTGTTTCAGGATTCTCAGGAAGATGCTTATAAATCCACTCATAAAGTGTTTTTGTACCACGATTATGAGAAACGGATATTCCAAAAAGATTCTCTTCTCCTATTCCAAATTCAAAAAATTCCCAAAGTCTCTCTAGTTCTTTATCATTATCAATTTTATTTACAACTAAAGCAAGTTCTTTACCTAATCTTTGAAGCTCATAAAATAGTTCTTTATCTTTATCATCTGGTATATTTTTTCCATCTACAATAAAAAGTATTATATCAGCCTCTTTTGCAGTTTTTACAGCCTTCTTTTTTACATTTGAAAAAATTTCATCATTTGTATCATCAATTCCTCCGGTATCAAGAAGTAATGCACTTCTATCAATAATCTCTATTTCATGTCTTCTTACATCTCTTGTTGTTCCAGAAACATCTGATACAATAGCTATTCTTTTATTTGCTATTCTATTAAAAAGTGATGATTTTCCAACATTTGGTTGCCCTATTAGTGCAATCTTTTTTAAGTTTTTTTCCATAAATTCTATCTAATCCTATTTTTATAAATTAAAAAAGGTACTAGCAAAAGCTAATACCTTTTTTGTATGCTTTTCTCTATTTTAATAAAGTCCAAATTTTCCAGCAGCATTTGCCTTATAAAGAACTCTCATATTATCATCTTTATCGTAGAAAACTTTAAATTGTGCAGTTGAATTTTTTAACTCTTCTAAAGCTTCTTCAATATCCATTGGTTTATAAGAAGTTAATCTTTGAGGAATAATCTCATCTTCAAATTTTTCAAGCTCTTTTGCAACACCATCTTCTACTTCAACAGCTTCACTAAATTTCGTTGCTTTATGAGCAGTTATTTTATCATTATGTCTTCTTAGAACTTTTGATACTCTATCTGTTGCTATATCAATTGCAGTATATAAATCTTTATCTTTTTGTTTAATAACAACTGTATCTATATTTGCAATATTTAAAGAGAATTCAAAAGTAAAACCTTTTGCTTTTTCATCTCCAACAATCGTAGAAGTAACCGAAATAATATCCAAGTTATATTTTTTAAATGTATCAATTGAACTATTGATATAATCTTTTATTGCGTCCGTAAGTTTTATATGTCTTCCTACTATACTTGTATTCATAATTACTCCTTAAAATAAAATCTCTTTATTCTAGCATAATTTTCTTTTATTCTGTGAGAATTTCTGATAAAATTTAGTCAAAACCAATAAAAGGTCTACTTATGGAAATATTATTGTTGATTTCATACTTTATATTTTTTTTAATTGCTTTGATTCTTACTTTTACAAGTTTTAAATATTTTATTACAATGTGGAGATTTAAAAATAGAAAAAAAGATGGAAGTGAAGATGACAACTTTAAAAAGTTTGATTAAATAAGATTATAAATAACCTTATTTAATTGTTTTACAAAGAGTTTAAAAACTCTTTTTCTAAATTTTCTTTATCATCTTTTAGTCTTCTTTTAACCATTTTAGAAAAATCATCAGGATAGATTTCAAACTCTTCATTTTTTATTCCATCTATAATATTTGAAACTATATAAGAAGCTGAACTTTTTGGCATATCTTGCCCTTTTGTCATATTTGTATCTATTGGTCCTGGTAAAACTTCATACACTTTTATATTTTCTTTTTGTAACTCTGCTCTAAAAGCTTGAGTTAAAGAGTGTAAAGCACTTTTTGAAGCACAGTAAAGTCCCATTATAGGAAGATTTATTAAAGCTAAAATTGATGTAATATTAATAATAGATCCATTTTTATTTAACTTTTTTGATAATATTTGACAACTATTTAGTGTTCCAAATAGATTTACTTCAAAATCAATTTTACTATCATCAAAAACTCTTTTTAAGCTATTTACACCAGCATTATTTATTAAATAATCAATATTCTCTATTTTAGAAGCTATATCTTCTAATTCATCTTTTTTTGTAATATCTAAATTAAAAATCTCTATTTTTGATGATAATTTTTTTAGTTCTTCTAATTTTTCTAAATCTCTTGCTGTACAATATATTTTTTTTGCATTCTCTTTTAATAAAGCCTCAATAAAAGATTTAGCCAAACCACCATTTGCACCTGTAATAAATACAACTTTATTTTCAAAACACATATTTATATCCTTATTTAAATTTATTAAACTAAAATTTCTCTATTTCCTCTTGCATCAACTTCACTTAGAACACCTGTTTTTTCTAGTTGTTCAATAATTGTTGCAGCTCTATTGTACCCTATTTTTAATCTTCTTTGAAGATATGAGATAGATGTTTTTTTATCGGTTATTATTACCTCTTTTGCATCTTCATACAAATCATCTAAAACTATATCTTCATCACTAATATTCTTAGCACCTTTTGAACCATTAGAACTTGAACCTAAATTTTTATCTTTAATAAAATTCATATCATATTCAACTTCTCTTTGATCTTTTAAAAATTCAACAACTTTTTCAATTTCAGTTTCAGTACTCCAAGGAGCATGAATTCTCACAATTCCAGGAGTTCCTGGAGGAGTAAATAACATATCTCCCCTTCCTAAAAGCGATTCAGCACCCATAGAATCAAGTATAATTTTCGAATCTATTTTTTGGCCCACTTTATATGATAATCTGCTTGGTAAATTTGCTTTTATAAGTCCAGTTACAACATCAACTGATGGTCTTTGAGTTGCTACTATTAAGTGAATTCCACTAGCTCTTGCCATTTGAGCAAGTCTTGCAATTGAGTATTCAACATCTTTTCCACTTGTCATCATTAAATCAGCTAACTCATCAATTACAACAACAATATATGGCATTGTAGGAAGTCCTTCTTTTTGGGCTTTTTCATTGAAGTTTTCAATATTTTTTGTTTTAGTTTTTGCCATTAAAGAGTACCTTCTTTCCATCTCCCCAACCATATTTGCCAAAGCATTTATTGCATCAACAGCTTTTGTAATAACTGGAGTTAATAGATGAGGAATATCATTATACATTGAAAACTCAAGCATTTTTGGATCAATCATTACAAGTCGCAAATTATCTGGTGAGTTTTTATAAAGCAGTGATAATATCATAGAGTTTATTCCAACAGACTTTCCACTTCCAGTTGTTCCTGCAATTAGTAAGTGAGGAAGTTTTTTAAGATCGGTTACAAAAGGTTTACCTACAATATCTTTTCCTAAAATCATAGTTAAAGGAGATTTAGAGTTTTGGAAAATCTCACTATCAAGCATCTCTTTTAAATAAATTGTTTGTGTATCTTCATTTGGAACCTCAATTCCAACAACATCTTTTCCAGGAATAGGAGCTTGAATTCTTATTGTTTGGGCTTTTAAAGCCATTGCTAAATCATCTTGAAGACTTAGTATTTTGGAAACTTTTACATTTGGAGCTGGCTTAAACTCAAAAGTTGTAACAACAGGTCCTGTATAAGTTCTTACAACATCCCCATCTATTTTAAACATTGCAAGTTTATCAAGTAAATCAGCAATTTTTTTATCAATAAATGCCTCATTTACTTTTGTTTTATTCTCTTTTGGTGCTTCTTGAAAAAAACTAGTTGGTGGAAGCATAAAATCTTTTGGTTTTTCAGTTTTCCCAAACTCTAATTCACTTAGAAGTTTTGCATTCTCTTCGAGTTCATCTACAATTATATTATTATTGATTTGATTATTATTTGTAATTTCACTAAAAATATCTTCTTCTTGAGTTTTTTCTAATATTTTGAAACCATCTTCTTCTTTATATGATTCTTCTTGAGAAGATTCTTGATTTTCAAAAATTATTTCTTCTTCTTCTTTTATTTTTGGAATAGATTTTGGTTTTTCTTGATATATTTTTTGTTCAAATTTTTGTTGAATTTTAGGATTGCCTACTTTTTGATCATTTGCATTTTTTAGACTATTTTGTCTTAGTTTTATTCTTCCTTTTAACTTTTTTAAATCCTCAATTGTTATATTTAAAGTTTCAAAAAGAATCAAAAGACAGATACTAAAACCAATTAAAACAAAAATATATAATCCAGCTTGTCCAATAAAAGGTGAAAGAGAATCTACTAAAATATTACCAATTTCACCTCTTTCATAAGGATTTTCAACCAAAAGAGTTTGAAAAATCAAAGATATAAATAAAAATAGAAATACAACTGATATATTTAGAATTAAATCTTTATAATCAAGCCCTTTTTTAAAATTTATAAGATACAAAGGATAAATTAGAAAAAGTAAATAGATATAAGATAAATATGAAAAATATTTAAATGAGAAATTAGCAAAACTAGCTCCAACATTTCCCACAACATCTTTTGTACTAATTAAAGTTGTAAATTGAAAATATAAAATTATAAATAAAATAATTAATGAAACGACTTTCTTAGCGATAATAAATCCTTTTATTTTAGTAATTTTGATATTTTTCCTTGAAGTTTGAGCCAATCTCTATGCTCAATTAAAGGAAAACCAGCCCAAGTTTTTTTAGGCTCTTTTATAGATTTTGTAACTCCACCTCGAGCTGCAATAGTTGAAAATGCAGCAATTTCTAGATGTCCAGAAGTAGCGCTTTGTCCACCCATAATAACATAAGGCTGTAAAGTTGTAGAACCTGATAGTCCAACTTGAGTAACTAAAATAGAACCTCGACCAATTTTACAGTTATGTGCTATATGAACTAGATTATCAATTCTTACGCCATCTTCAATAATAGTAGATGAGAAAACAGCTCTATCTATTGTACAGTTTGCACCAATTTCTACATCATTTCCTATTATTACATTTCCATTTTGATATATTTTGATATATTTTCCATCTTTTGTGTGAGCAAAACCAAAACCATCGCTTCCAATAACAGTTCCAGAGTGAATAATGCAATCATCTCCAATTTTACAATCTCTATAAATTGTAATATTTGGATAAATTATTGTGTTATTTCCGATAGTTACACAATCTGCTATAAAACTTCCAGACATGATAGTACAATTTTTACCAATAACTACATTTTTTCCCAAATGTACATTTGGCATAATTGTTGTATTTTCTCCAATTATTGGCTCATTTCCACTACTTTCAATAAGTTTTGGAGCAAAAAGTTTACTAGCTTTTGCTAGATTTATATATGGTTCATCACATACTATTGCAATAGTTCCAGATGGAACATCTTGCTCAAACTCTTTGTTTACAAAAACAGCTGCTGCTTTTGTATCTTTTAAAATACTTATATATTTGGAACTCTCTAAAAAACTAAGCTCGTTACTTGTTGCATCTTTTAGACCATTTAATCCACTAATCTCAATATCACAATTTTGAGAAATATTTAAATAATCTAATATCTCTTGTAATTTCATAAATTATCTCTCCATAGCAACAATTCCACTTCTTACAACTTCAAGTGGATTAAACTTTTCCATAACTTTTATAAAATTTATAATTCTATCACTTGAATCTGTTGCAGAAACTATAATTGAATCATGAGTAACATTTTGAATACTTCCATGATATGCTCTTGCTATAACATCTATATCAGCAAGATTATTATCAATTGAGAACTTCATCAAAACTGTATCTTTCTCTATAACATTTTTGTGTTCATTTACTTTTAGAACAGGAATTAGTTTATTTAGTTGTTTTACAATTTGATCAATCACTCTTTTATCACCAGTTGTAACTATAGTCATTCTTGAGTATGGGCTATCTTCCATTGGTGCTACTGTTAAAGAGTCTATATTGTAACCACGAGCTGAAAAAAGCCCAACAATTCTTGATAAAACATTATGTTCATTTAAAACAACTACAGAGATAACTTGTCTTATTATTTCACTATTATAATAACTATTAAAATTACTCATTATCTATCTCCTTTTAATAAAGTCATCTCATTTAAAGAATGTCCATTTGGAACCATTGGTAATACCTCTTCATTTCTTGCAACAATTACCTCTATCATTGCTGGTTTTCTCTTCTCAACTGCATCTTTAAAAGCTTCATCAAACTCTTTTTTAGTTGAAACTGTATAACCTAAACAGTTAAAAGCTTCTGCTAACATCTTAAATTTAGGCTGCGCAGTTAAATCAGTTTCGGCTAGTCTATTTTCATAAAACATAGTTTGCCATTGTCTAACCATTCCCAAATAGTTATTGTTTAAAACAATATTTATTACAGGTAACTCATATTCACTACAAGTCATAAGCTCTTGAATATTCATTAAAATTGATCCATCTCCTGTGAAATTAACAACTACTCTATTTGTACCTTTGAATGCTCTAGCAGCTCCAAGTGCTGCTGGTAATCCAAATCCCATAGTTCCTAAACCACCACTTGTTATCCATTGTCTAGGGTATGAAAATGGGAAAAATTGAGCAGTCCACATTTGGTGTTGCCCAACATCTGTAGAAATAATTGCATTATCTCCTAATATTTTTCCAACTCTTTGAATCGGCCATTGAGGTTTTATCAAATCATCTGTATCAATATATCTTAAAGGCTCTTTTTCTCTATAATCTTTAAGTAATTCAACCCAATTTGAGAAATCATTTATCTCATAATTCTCAGCATCTTCAATCATAGCTTGAACTGTAAGTTTTAAATCTCCAACAATTGGATAATCAGCAACCACAAGCTTTGCAATACTTGTTGGGTCAATATCTATATGTATAACTTTTGCTTTAGATGCAAATTCATCAAGCCTTCCTGTAACTCTATCATCAAATCTAGCACCTAAAGAGATTAATAAATCTGTTTCATGAGCTGCCATATTTGCAGCATACTCTCCATGCATTCCTAGCATTCCAAAGAAAAGTGGATTTTCATCTCCCATAACTCCTCTTGCCATTAAAGTTTCAACAGCTGGAATATTTAGTTTTTTTGCTAAATCTCTAATTTCATATCCACAATTTGATAAAATAGCTCCTCCTCCAATATATAAAAGAGGTTTTTTAGCATTTGAAATAGCTTCCATAGCCCTTTTTAACTGCTTTTTATTGTAGTTTAATGTAGGTTTATATGTTGCCATATTTACTTCACTAGGATAGATAAATTCTCCAATTTGTGCTGTAATATCTTTTGGAATATCAACATGAACAGGTCCTGGTCTTCCAGTACTTGCTAGATGAAATGCCTCTTTTATTATTCTTGGTAAATCTTCTATTTTATTTACCAAATAGTTATGCTTTGTACATGGTCTTGAAATACCAACAGCATCTATTTCTTGAAAACCATCCGTTCCAATAATTGTTGTTGGAACTTGCCCCGAAATTATTACTATAGGGATTGAATCCATATAAGCATCTGCTATACCAGTTATTGCATTTGTAAATCCAGGTCCTGAAGTAACTATTGCAACTCCAGTTTTTCCAGTACTTCTAGCATAGCCTTCAGCAGCAATAACACAAGCTTGTTCATGTCTGTTTAAAATATGTTCAAAATAATTTTGCTTGTAAATCTCATCATAGACGTTCATAATGGCACCACCTGGGTATCCAAATACAACTTCTACCCCTTCTTGATGTAATGATTCAATTACCATTTTTGCGCCACTCATTTTCATGCGATTCTCCAATATTTAAAAATAAGTTTAGATTTTACTCAATTTTTGATTAAATTATCGTTTTTAAAAGCTATGAAATAGTTAATTTATCTATATTTTCTATTTGACCCTAAAATATTTTATTATTTTTCTGATATAATAAATCATAAAATCTTTTTTAAGGAGATTACATATGGATATAGGTTCAATAAATAGTACAAGCAGTATTCAGAATTTAAATAATTTAAACAATAATTCTAACATTGCTTTAAATAAAGCACAACTAAAATATAGTATTGATGATTTTAAAAACAATTCATCAGAAGCTTTAGCTGTAAGTAGAAGTTCTATTTTAAAAAGTGAATTCTCTCAAGATATTCAATCAATAAATGATGGTATTGCAAAATCTCAAATCTCACAAGCTTCAATGGATAAACTTCAAGATTTTATGAAAAATATTCAAAATAAACTCGAAAATAGTCAAAATTATGAAAATAAAAATGATTTAAAGCAAGAGATAAATCAAGAGTTAAGAAACTTCAATCAACAAGCTTTTGATACAAAATATAAAGAAGAAAATCTTATTGCAAGTAGATATAATGACGAAAAAGAGAGTATACAAATAAGCTCTAGCAATAATCTATTTTCAATCGATAAACCAAATGTTGCAAATTTTACAAATGATATTTTTGATGTTGTCAACAATAACGACTTAAACAATCCACAAAATGTTGAAAATGCTTTAAATAAAGTAACAAATACTTCAAAACAACTTCAAGAATTATCTGGTCAATTTGTAGATTTTTCAAAACAGCTACAAGCTGATGCAAAAAATAAAATCATAGAACAAAACTATAATCAAACTATTGATTTTGGAAGAGAATCAAGTAACTTCTCAAAAGCAAATATAAATATAAATGCTGGATATTTAGCTGCTTCACAAGCTAATGTAATTCAAGAGCAAAGTGTAAGACTCCTTTCTTAACGGAGCTTCACTTTTTACTTAAAGCGTAATTTATAGCAACACCTTCTCTTAATCCATCATCAAATACAATAGAGTTTTCTTTTTCTAAAGCATCAAAAAATAATCTATAAATATATGTTCCAATTTCTAAATATTCAATTCTACCTTTTCCTACCATTTCAATTAACTCTTCAATTGTTTTTTGTTTTAAAAGTTTTAAACTATCTTCTAAATCTTTTATATCCAAAATAGTTCCGTTTACTATATTTTTATCATAATTAAAATAGCTAAATCCTAATTTTATTGAAGCAATAGTTGTTGGAGTGCCAGCTGTTGCAATAAATGGGAAATCTTTTATTGAAAAATCAAGTGTAGATAAAAACTTTTTTATTTCTATTTTTTGATTTTCTAAATCTTCAAATAACTTTCCATCTTTTGAAGATTTTTGTGTCATTGTAACTATTCCAAAATCAAAACTTTTTATATAAAAATTATTCTCAAAATTAACTATAAGCTCTGTTGAACCACCACCAATATCAAGTAATATAAAGTTTTGTGTATCTATTTTCTCTCGTTTTAAAGCATATTTTATAGCAAGTAAAGTAAGTCTTGCTTCCTCATTTGAATCTATTATTTTAAATTTTGCACCACTATTTTTTTCAATAAAATCTAATGCTTCTTGTGAGTTTTTTGCTTTTCTCATAGCAGCAGTTGTTACACAAACTGCATTTTCTGGTTTAAAACTCAACTTATCTTTTGCAATATTTATTGCATCTATTACTCTATTTAAAGCTTCAAAACTTATTAATCCACTATTTATTAAACCATCAGCAAGTCCAACAACTTGATGATATTCATCTATTATTTTAAAATTCAAACAGTCATATTTTAACACTCTAAAAGAGTTTGAACCTAAATCAATTGTTATGACTTCATTTTTCATAAATGTTTGATCTTTATTTTTGAATTTAATAAATATCCAATAATTATTATAGAACCTAAGACAAAATACTCATTTACATAATCTGTTAAGTATATTAAATATACTACCCAAAGAAGAATTGCTCCTAAGGGTGTTGGAATACCAGTAAAATATTTTTCAACTTCACCTTCATTTGCATTTATATTAAATTGAATAAGTCTTCTAAGACCAGAAATAACATAATAAATAAAAACAAACGCTATTAAAGCCATATTGTAAAATGACTCTTTTCCATCAAAAATAGCAAAATATATAAACATTGCAGGAACAATTACAAAAGATAAAAAATCAGCATAAGAGTCAAGTTGAATTCCAAATTCAGTTGAAAGATTATATTTTCTTGCTATTTTACCATCAAATATATCAAATGCGCCAGCTAGCCAAGCAAAAAGAGCAGCCCCCATAAACTCATCATGAGTTAAAAAATATATTGCAAAAATTCCACAAGAGATATTAAAAAAAGTTACAATATTTGCAAGATTGAAGTGACTATGTTTATTGAATAAAAAATTCATTTTCCCTCTTTTAAAATTAAATAGCTGAAATTTTACTATATATTAGCTCAATATATAGTTTATATAAAAATTTCTCTTATATAATCTTCTTTAATATTTTATGTTACAATAACATTAAATTATATTATAGGTAAAAAAATGGAAATACAAAACGATTATTTAAGTGCTTCCACAATATATTCTGAATTAGCTTTAAAAAGAAGTGAGTTAGCAAATATTGATAAAAAAGAGTTGGAAAAATCAACTTTTGAAAAAAGTGATAGCACAAATCCTATTTCTAAATATGATGAAAAAGATTATGAGAGAGTTTTAAATAGATTTAAATCTAGTGATATGGAAACTAGAAATCATGAGCAGTTACATGCTAGTTTAGGAACTACTACAACTCCTATTAAGTATGATTATCAAATGGGACCAGATGGAAAGCTATATGCAATTGGAGGAAGTGTAAGATTTGATACATCTATTCCAAAAGATAAAGATGAAGCGATACAAAAATTAGATGAACTACAAAAAGCTTCATCTTCTCCTGATGGTTTAAGTAGAGCTGATAGTTCTATTGCACAAGCTGCAAATTTAAATAAAATGTTAATACAATCTATACAAGAAGGAGCTAATTATGAGAATAGATAATAATCTAAATGCTATGTTAGGAGCTGGTTTACAAATTCAAGAACAAGCATCTAATATTGCTCAAGTTGCAAATACAACAGCTGACCCACAGTTTCAAGATGCTGCAAAAGATATAACTTCTGCTATGGTTGAGCAAATTCCTGAAATAATAGCATATAGCGCAAATGCAAAAAGTATTGAGATTCAAGCTGTTGCTATGGAAAGACTACTTGATTTAAAAGCATAAGTTATCAAACTTATGCTTTCATCTATTTTCTTTTATAAACTTTTTTAAATCTTCTAATTGGTTTTCATTAAAAACTTTAATTCCATTTTCTTCAAGCAATCTTGCCGTTAATCCTTTTTCAAGTACGAGTTTTTTACTAAATGTTCCATCATAAACTTCAATATTACCACATGATGGAGATTTTGATTTAAACAGTGCTACTTTTATACTGTTTTCTAAACATATATCAAGAGCTTTTTTTGCACCAATTAGAAAATTTATAGTTACATCATTTTCTTTTTCATCAATTACCATAAAAGGTTTATTATGGCTTTTTATCTCTGCTTTATTTCTTGGAATTCCTAAACCACCTGCAACTTCAGGGCAGATCGAAAAAATCTCATTTTCGCACATAATATCCATAAAAAGTTCTTTTTGTGAAAATCTAAATTTAGGATTTAATGCAATACTAGAGTTTAATCCATCATATCTTGTGTCTTCTCCTAAAAGGCATGACGAAACCAATATTCTCATATATTTTCATCTTCAATATTTAATTTTATATCTTTTAAATCTTTATAAAAAAATGTAGGTAATTGTATATTACTAAATGCAGCTTTCATAGATACAAAAATCTTTGGATTTTGCTCTTCAAGTTTTGCTAATAACTCTTTTGTAGCGGCTCTTGCATGAGGCATTTTAACATCAAATCTAAGCCCTGGGCAAGCTTCATCACCAATAACTCTAATCTCATTTGAATCTGCAAAAGCACGAAGTTGTCTCTCTCTACAAAATATGAGTGGACGAATTACTTCTAAACCATTGCTTGCTTTATATATTGGTGGCATAGTTCTCATAGTTCCATTATAAAATAGATTCATAAAATAAGACTCCATTGCATCGTCTAAATGATGTCCAAGAGCTACTTTATTGTAACCTTGCTCTAAAGCTGTTGTGTACAAATATCCTCTTCTCATTCTTGAAAAAAATGAACAAAATGAAGAATTCTTTCTTATTTTTTCACCTGCAAGATCAAATATTTGAGTATCAATTATTTCATGTTCTATACCATGTTCTTTGCAATGATTACTTAAAAATTCTATTTGTTCTCCCATTCCATAAGTAATTGTTACTGCTTTAAAATCAAATTTAAAGGGTGCTTTTTTTTGCATTCTATTTAGTGTATGTAATAAAGTTAAAGAGTCTTTCCCCCCACTAAATCCAATCATAATTCTATCATTCTCTTTTATCAATCCAAACTGTGCGTTTGTTCTACCAACATTTGTAGTTATTTTTTTACTTATTTCTATCAATTTTAAAAATCCTAAATTATTTTTTTTGGATTATATCTAAAAAGTTTTAATAAACTATTTTAATAAAATATTATATAATCGACTCTTTAAAATTTAATCAAAAAGATATAAAATGACAATCGAAGAAGAACAAATATTTATAGACAAAATCAAAGAGACACTTTTACCTATAGTTATATATATGAAAGAAGAAGAGATAAAAAAAATTATTTTAAGTGTAGAAGAGCAAAATGAAAACCTACCAGAAGGTTTTGGAGATATGCTTTTTGAACAATTAATCATTCTAAAATACAATAGACTGGGGAAATAATTATGAGAGATTTTATTTCATATAACAAATCTTTAGAGATTATAAATAGTATAGTATTTGATAAAATTCCAACTCAAAAACTTTTTATCACAAATGCCATAGGAAGAGTTTTAGCTAAAGATATAGTAGCCGATCATAATAGTCCTGAATTTCCAACTTCGGGAATGGATGGATATGCTATAAAATTTGAAGATATAAGCAATGATTTTATAGAAATTATTGATAAAAATCCAGCTGGATTTGTAGTAGAAAAAAGTGTTGAAAATGGTAGTTGTATAAAAACTTTTACAGGTTCTTTAATGCCAAAAGGAAGCGATACTTTAGTTCCAATTGAAAATGTGGAAGTAGATAAAAATAAGATAAAAATTATAAAACCAGTTCCTTTTGGTTTTGCTGTGCGAAATATTGGAGAAAACTACAAAAAAGATGAAGTTTTAATCAAAAAAGGAACAATAATTGGTTTTAGTGAAGTTGGGGTTATGGCTTCTTTAAATATTCCTCAAGTTGATGTCTTTTTAAATCCAACTATTGCAGTTGCTAGTACAGGAAGTGAAATTTTAGATTTGGGTGTTACTCAAACAAATGATTCTCAAATAAGAAGCTCAAATCATCTTACACTAGAGGCACTTTTTAGAAGTAATGGTGCTGAAGTATTACAAATGGGACCAATTATTGATGATATAGATACTATTACAAATTTCTTTGAAAGTTCACTTAAAAAAGCTGATATTGTTGTAACAACAGGTGGAGTTAGTGTTGGAGATTATGATTTTGTTCAAGATGTAATAAAAGATAGATTAAAAGCAAAAATTTTATTTCATGGTGTTTTGATAAAACCAGGACTTCATATACTTATAGCTTTAAAAGATGAAAAAGTTATAGTAGCGCTTCCAGGATTTGCATACTCTTCAACTGTTACAGCTATTTTGTATGTTTTACCTTTGATTTTTAAATTTAGAAAAGCAAATCAATCTTTACCAATAGTAAAAGCTAGAATAAATCAAGATTTAAAAAGAACTCAAGATAAAACAATTTTTACAGCTTGTAATGTTGAGTATAAAAATGGTGAGTACATTATCGATTTTGTTGGCAAAAAATCTGGGACAAGTGCTATATTAACAAATATGTTGGGTAATCCAGCACTTTTAATCCAAAATCAAGATAGCCTTGATATAAAATCAGGAGATTTGGTAGATATTATTTTGCTAAACAATTTAAAATAGTGGAAAACAGAAATATTTTTTATCTGCTTCTTGTTGTATCTATGATACTTTGGGGAGCATCTTGGATTAGTACAAAAGTTCTTACAAACTATATAAATGCCTATGAGATGGTATTTTTACGAATGGGAATATGCTTTATATCTATGGCTCCTATAATATTTTTTACAAACATGAAATATAAATTAGATCTAAAAACTTCAATTTTGATACTTTTTGCATCATTTTTTTTAGTTTTATATAGTATTTTTATGTTTTGGGGAGTTGAACATGGAACTGGAAGTTTAGGCGGAGCAATGGTTCCTTCAATGATTCCAATCATAACATATATTTTTGTAGCAATTTTAAATAAAAAAACTATTAGTTTAAAACACTCTTTTGCTTTAATTTTGGGAGTTTTTGGTGTTTTAAATATGATAAATATATACCAATTTAGCATTGAAGCTATATTTAGCAAAGATAATATATATTTTATAATAGCCTCAACTTTATGGGCAATTATCACTATAATTACTGCTAAATCAATAAAAATAAATGCTTTTGTATTTACAACTTATACTTATATAATATCTAGTGCTACTTTATATATATTTTATATTGATAGTTCTATTTTTGTAAAAATATTAGAGTTTGATACAATTTTTTGGTTTAATATGTTTGTAATTACTATTTTAAGTACAACATTTGCAACATCTATTTACTTTTTTGGAGCCGCTAAATATGGTGCAAAAGAGGTTTCTAGTTTCGTTTTTTTAGTTCCAGCAAGTGCTATTATCATAGGAAATATTTTCTTAGATGAAAAGATTGAATTTACAACAATTATTGGTGTTATTTTAGCAATGATTGCAATATATATTTTAAATAATCTAAGCTTTTTTAGATTATTTAGAAAAAAGAGTTAAAAAGAGCAATCTTTTATATCTCCACTATAAAAACCTTTTTTTAAAGCTTCCATTCTTTGATTTGAAGTTCCATGAGTAAATGAATCAGGAACAACATAACCTTGTGATTTTTTTTGTAAAGTATCATCTCCTATAGCACTAGCAGCTTTTAATCCAGCTTCTAAATCACCCTCTTCTATTGAATCAAACATAGCTTTTGAATGATGCGCCCAAACTCCAGAGTAACAATCAGCTTGTAATTCAACTTTTACTTGTAAAGCATTTTGTTTAGTTGCTGAAATATTACTTTTTTCTTTTTGAACTTTATTTAAAGTTCCTAATAGATTTTGTACATGATGCCCTATTTCGTGAGCAATTACATAAGCTTGTGCAAAATCTCCAGGAGCTTTATATTTTTTTGCTAATTCATCAAAAAAAGATAGGTCTATATATACTTTTTTATCACTTGGACAATAAAAAGGTCCAGTTGCAGAAGACGCAAATCCACAAGCACTTTTAACTGCCCCTCTAAAAAGTACAAGTTTAGCATCACTATATGCTAGACCATTTTGTACAAAAATTTCTCTCCAAATATCCTCTGTTTGAGCTAAAACAGCACTAACAAATGCAGCTTGTCTATTATCATACTCTTGATTTACTACGTTTTTAGTTTGTGTTTGAGAAGTTGCTTCACCTTCAATAAATGATAATGGATTTATTCCAAATCCAAAATATAAAACTAAACCAATAATTAAAATAACTCTTCCAATTTTTGTACCCAAAAGAGATTTAATCAAAGGTAATAATGAAACAATAGAACTTCCTCTTGAATTGCCTCCAAAATTATGAGACTCACCTCTTCTATCTTCAATATTTGAACTTCTTCTATTATTTTCCCATCTCATATTTTACTCTTCATCTTTAATATATTTATTAGAGATCTCTTTTGTTGGTTTTACTCCAAGCTCTAAAAACTTTTGACTTCTTGAGATTAAATTTCCTCTTCCACTACTTAATTTATTTATTGCTTTGTCATAAGACTCTTTACTTTTATCTATACTTTTTCCAATATCTTCAAAATCATTTAAGAATCCTACAAATTTATCATATAAATCTGCTGCTTGTTTTGAAATCTCTTTCGCATTTTCACTTTGTCTATTATCTTGCCAAAGATTTTCAATAACTTTTAGACTTGAATACAAAGTTGTTGGAGAAACTATAACGATATTTGATTTTAAAGCCATTTCAAAAATATTGCTATTCTGTGATAATGCTATAGAAAAAGCTCCTTCTATAGGAATAAACATTAAAACAAAATCCAAACTTCTTAATGAGTCAATATTTTCATATTTTTTTGAACTTAAATCTTTAATATGATTTTTTATAGAGTTTAAAAGCCTAGAAATTGACTCTTTTTTCTCTATTTCATCTTCACTATTGAAATAATCAACATAAGAGTTTAAAGATAATTTTGAGTCAATTATAATATCTTTATTTGTGGGTAGATGAACAATAACATCAGGTCTTACAAGATTTCCTTCGCTAGTTCTAAATGAGTTTTGAACTTTATATTCAATATCTCTTCTAAGTCCTGATTGATTTAAAATAGATTCTAAAATCATCTCTCCCCAATCACCTTGAATCTTATTTTGACCTTTTAGTGCTTTTGTAAGATTTAAGGCATCATTAGAGATTTGATTATTTAACTCTTTTAAATTTTTTATCTCTGTTAAAAGTGAACTTCTTTGTTTTGTCTCTTCTGTAAAAACTTCATTTACCCTATTTCCAAATATATTTAATTGAGCTTTAAATGGTTCTAAAATTTGATTTATATTTTGGTTTGATTTTTTTGCATTATCTTCAAAAATTTTAGAAGTAATATTTTCTATCTCAGCTTTTAGTAAAGCTTGATTTTCTCTATTTTGAGCTATAGAAGCTTCTAAAAACTCTTTTTCTAGCTCTAAACTCTTTATTTTTGATTTATACTTCTCAACTACAAAAAATAAAATAGTTGCAAATAGTATAATAACTATTGCAACTACTAGAAAGAAATTTGTACTTTCAAATTCAAAAATCATATAAATTTCTCTTTTTCAACATCATATCCCAGCTCTTTAAATCTCTCTATCAAAGGGGGATGAGAGAAGTAAAAAAATATGTAAAGCTTATGAGAATATGGAAAAGATTTATTCTCATTTGCTAGTTTTAGCAAAGCTTTTACTAAATCCTCTTTACTAGATAAGTTTGCTCCAAAATCATCCGCAGCATATTCATTGTGTCTTGAAATCAAAGAAATCAAAGGCATTAGGAAAAAGCTTAAAACTGTTGAAAAGATTAAAAAAACTACAATAATTGCATAAGGTTCATTTTTTAATCCTAAACTTAAAAAAAGTTCATCATTTAAATTTCCAAAAATAGCGAAGAAAATAAACATAACTAATCCCATGATTCCTATGTTTTTAAGAATATCACCATTTTTAAAATGTCCTAGTTCATGCCCTAAAACTGCTAAAAGTTCATTATGAGTTAATTTTTCAATTAAAGTATCAAATAAAACAACTCTTTTTGTGCTTCCAAGACCTCCAAAATAAGCATTTAATCTACTATCTCTTTTACTTGCATCGACACTAAATACTCCACTACTTTTAAAACCAACCTCTTTTAAAAGGGCATTTATTTTCTCTTCAAGTTCAACATCTTTTAGCTTTTCAAACTTATCAAACATCTTATCTCTAATAAGAGGATAAAGCATATTTATTAAAACAATAACTGCAAAAATAAAAATAAAACCAAATATCCACCAAGATGGAAAATTTAAAATAATATATGAAATTCCTGCAATTACAAGCGAACCAAAAACAACTATAAGAAATGCAGATTTTATCGTATCTTTAATATATAAAGCTGGTGTTATATTTGAAAAACCATACTTTTTATCTAATTTAAAAGTTTGATACAAAGAAAATGGTAAAGATAAAAACCAGTTTATTATAATAAATAAATTTATAAATAAAACAGCTTTTAAAATTGGATTATCAATATTTAGTTGAGCATCTAAAAATTTAAGACCAAAACTTAACCAAATGATAAAAATAATAAAATCGAAAAATGAACTAGAAATTGCTAATTTTTCTTTATCAATACTATAATTTGCTGCTTCATGATATTTTTTTGTACTTAAAATAATAGCCTTTTTTTTAGTTGCATCTTTTACAAATCCAATTTGCATAAAAGATGTATAAATTGTAAAAAAAAGATAAAAACAATATGCTATAACAAAAAATTGTAACAAATATAAATCCTTATTTAAAAAATAGTATATATTTTATTCAAATTTTGCTCTAATATCTTTTAATTTTTGAATAATTTTTCTATCTTTAGTAAAATATACTAAATCATGATTATTTTCAAAAGATTTTTTTGTGAAATTTAAACTACCAATTAAAGCCAATTTATCATCAAAAATCATAGTTTTAAGATGCATTTTTTTTGAATCATTTGGAATGATTACTTTTATATTTGCCTCTTTTAAAAAATTATAGATTTTATCATTTGCCTCAACCTTATTTTTATCCAAAACAACAGTTACTTTTACTCCATTTTTTGAAGCCTTTATTAAATCTTTTGCAATATTTTTATATGAAAAATTATACATAGCAATAAAAATAGACTCTTTTGAACTTAAAATTTCATATCTAATTTTCTCTCTTAGAAAATTGGATTCATCAGGAAGTGTAAAAAGTTCATTTGAGTAACTATTTATAACAAGTATTAGTATAAATAATAGTTTTTTCATTTAATTCTCCAATATTTCAAATATATTTTGTGGTATTTTTGATGGTTTCCCAAATTTCAAAAATGCTAACTTAAATTTTGCTTCAAAAATAATCTCATCATCTCTGTAAATCTCTTGTTTCATAATAATTGAAGCTAATTTTTTCTCAATTAGTTCTGTTTTTATATCTAAAATATCTGCAAATTTTGCAGATTTTATCCAGTTTGCTTCACACGATTTTACAACAAAAAACTCATCTTGTGAATGAGGAAGTAAACCTTTTTTAAAAAACAACTCACTTCTAGCTCTTTCACAATAGTTTAAATAAATTGAGTGATAAACCATATTTCCACAATCTGTATCTTCGTAATAAACTCTTATTTTCAATTATAATCCTTTATTTATAGATTTTAAAATATTTATATCTTGATTTTTAAAACTTTCTGCTATTTTTATTTACCAAAAAGTTAGTGTTTGTGAGTTTTCTTCAGTTTTATTTAATTCAATAAATATATTATCATTATAATCAATATGTAAATTATAATCACCAATATTAAAAGTAGTTTCAATATTTTTTTTATCAAAATAGCTTGAGTTATCACTATCTAAAAAATTAGATAGATGATACTCAACTAAAGATGGAGACATATTATCTAAAACCTTCTCTAATCCATAAAAAGTATCTACTCCAAAAATGTTTAAAATAATATTTTTATCTATGTTAACAAACATGAGTTAATTTTACTGCTTTATTCCAAGAATAGAGTCTAATCTTCCATCCGATAAATCTATTTTGTTGTCATCTTCTTTTTTATATAAACTATTCTCTTCATTTAAAATATTTGTGCTGTTTTGCTCATAAGCAAAGATATTTTCTTCCTCTTTTTTATCAAGTTCTAACTCTGTTTCATTTTTATGATCAAAAGAGTTGTCTAAAAGATTTTGAGAAATAACTGGATTAAAAGCTTTGTTGTCATCTACCTTTTTTACTTCTTCGTATTTTGTTTCTTCTACTGTAGCTATAGAAGAAGTAGTTTTATTTAATATTCCTTCAATTTGACCAAGCATACTATAAATAGTATTTTTATCTTCCTCTGTATTACTCTTAAGCTCATTAACACTTTTCTCTAAATCCTCTTTTATCAACTCTAGATTTAAAACTTCATCTTCTAACTCATTTACTCTTTGCTTAAGAACTCCATTCTCTCCTTGAAGCTCCTCATATGCCTTTATTAAGCTTGTTAAAGCTTCGTTTAGTTTTAAAATAGTTTCTGCATTTGTCATATTCTTTAATCCTTTATTGCTTATATAAAAATTTTATGAAATGGTATTATTACAAAATTTAGCTAAATAATTCCATCTATTTTCAAAAGAGAGTCAATTTTAGGTTCTCTTTGTGCAAAATCGAAAAACAATTTATCCATATTTTCGCTTCCACCACAACTAAGCACACAATTTTTATATTTCAATCCCAACTCTTTATTTAATACATTTTTTGAATCCAAAAACATATAAAAAGCATCTGCACTAAGTACTTCAGCCCACTTATAAGAGTAATATCCTGCACTATATCCACCTGAAAAGATATGAGAAAAACTATTTTGAAACTTATTATACTCTGGTGTTTTTATGACAGAAAATTTATCCCTAATACTATTTAACAACTCTTGAATCTCAAATTCAGTTTTGTATAGTTTTTGATGAAGTTTAAAGTCAAACAAAGCAAACTCTATTTGTCTAACTGTTGCCATTGATGATTGGAAATTTTTTGCTTTTATTAATCTAGATATTGCCTCATCATCAAGAACTTCTCCAGTTTGATAATGCTTTGCAAATAGTTTTAAAATATCTCTATCGTAAGAAAAATACTCTAAAAACTGAGATGGAAACTCTACAACATCCCAAGCAACTCCAGATATTCCACTAACAGTTGGTTCTTCAACTTTACTCAAAAGATGATGAAGTGCATGTCCCATTTCATGAAAAAGCGTTACCACATCACTATGTCTTAATAAAGATGGAATATCTTTTGTTGATTGAGGAAAATTTCCTACTATATAAGCTGTTGGAAGATTTATTTTGTTATTTGAATCTTTGTAATATGAGTGCCAGTTGTTCATCCAAGCACCACCTCTTTTATCATCTCTTGCTTCTAAATCTATATATATCCTAGCTATTGTTTTATTGTTTTCCAGAATATCATAAACTTTTACTTTTTCATCCCAAGAAGATGCATTTGAAGATTTAAACTCAATATCAAATAACTCATTTAAAGCAGTAAAAAAACCATTTAAAACACTATTTTGCTCAAAGTATGGTCTATAATACTCCTCATCAATATCATATTGTGCTTTTTTTAATTTTTCACTATAAAAACTAATATCACTTGCTCTAAAGTCATCAACACCATCTTCTTTTGCTATTTGTTTAATCTCTTCTAGCTCATTCATTGCTTTTTCTTTTGCTTTATTTCCCAACTCTTCCAAAAAGTTTATAACATCATCTTCACTATTTGCCATTTTTGTAGCCAATGAATATGAAGCATAGTTTTTAAATCCTAATATTTTTACTTTTTCATCCTTTAAAGCTAAAATTTTTTCTATAAGCTCTCCATTTTGTGGTGCTCTTGTTGTATATGCTTTATATAGTTCTTCTCTTTTTTCTCTAGAAGTTCCATAAGTCATATAAGCTATATAAGATGGCATTTGAAGTGTAAATTTATATTTAGTTTTTCCATCTTCTTCAAATTTTGCTAACTCTAAATCCGACTTTGGTATCTCTTTTACATCTTCAAAATTTTCAATTATAAGAGAAAAAGAGTTTGTTGCCTCTAAAATATTTTGTGAAAATTTATGTGATAATTCACCCAAAGCTAAATCTATCTCTTCTAATCTTTGTTTTTTATTATTTTCTAGTTGACAACCTGATAATTCAAAATCTCTTATCTCATTTTCTAATACTTTAAGTTGTATATTGCTTAAAGTACTTTTTTCATTAGACTGTATATTTTTAAAAGATATATAAATATTCTCATTTTGACTTATCTCACTCTCATATTTTGAGATAAGAGGAAGGCACTCTTCATATACTTTAGAAGTTATTTTTGAATTTTTTACAGAATCTAAATGGAATATTGGAGTTATAAATTCATTTATCTTCTCCCCTATTTCAGCAAAAGGTAATACAAAATTTTTATAAGTTTTATTTTTAATTTCTAAAAGTTTTTCAACTTCAACTCTACTATTATTTAAAAGCTCTTCTAAAAGCTTACTTGAATTCTCAAAATTCTCTATATGAAACTCTTTAAACATATTTTTATCCTTTATTATTATTCATTTTATTTAAATTTTAGAGTAAATCCTCTATCAAATTTTTCATAATCTTTATAAAAAGAGTAGAATTCTACATTAAACTCTTTAAAATACTCTTCTAAACTCTTTTTTTGATCAAATCCCATTTCACAAAGCACATAAGGAATCTTTCTACTGTTTGCACCATCTATAATATTTTTCAAAAGCTCATCTCCTACAACTCCACCCAAAAGTGCATTTGATGGTTCAAACTCTACATTTTTTGGTAATTTATAATCATTTGCAATGTACGGTGGATTTGAAATAAGCATAAAAATATCATTCTCTTTTACATTTTCAAATAAATTACTAAGTCTAAAATCTATTCTTTCTAAAACTTCAAATTTTTTTGCATTTTTTCTTGCTAATTCTATAGCTTTTGGATTTATATCAACAGCTATAAAATCTATATTTTTATCTTTTAAAAGTGTTGCTAGCATAACAGAAATTATTCCACTCCCTGTTCCAATTTCAAGAACCTTGATTGCTTTTTCTTGATTTTTTACCTCTTTTAAAATCTCAAAAGCATTTTCAACTAAAAGCTCGGTTTCTGGTCTTGGAATTAAAACATCCACATCTGTAAAAAATTGTTCACCATAAAAAGAGGCTTTTTTTATAATATACTCTAAAGGAAAATTTGTAGCTCTTTTTTTTACCAATTTTTCTAATTCTAGCTCTTTTGTAAAAGCTTTATCATAATTAAGATGTAACCAAATCACATTTTTATCCAATAAATGCATGATTAATATCTCTACCTCTTTTGCTGGAATATGTGTAATATTTTTTAAATATACTGTGTATTTTTTTACACACTCTTTTATTGTCATTTTACCTCTTTTTTAATCTAAAATATATAGCGCTATTTCATCTGCAAGTAGAAAATTATTATTATAAACCCTATTTTCTTTTATACAAACCCTATTTTCAACTACTAAATCATCCACTTTTTTAAGCTCTTTAGAAGATAGTATATTTAAATCAACTCCAAACTTACATCTAAATCCTAAAAGTACTTTTTCAGCTTTTATATCATCACTACTTAACTCTTCAATATCTTCATAAACTGGATTTTGTATATATTTTTCTATATTTTTTTGCTTATACATTCTTCTATTTTCAATACAAGCAACAGCTCCAGCTCCAACTCCTATATAATCATCTTTAGACCAATATCCATAGTTATGTTTTGATTCAAATTTTTCATTAGTACTAAAATTTGCTATCTCATATTGATTAAATCCTATATTTTTCAAGTAGTTAAATATTTCATAACTTAAGTCTTCATCATCAATTTTTAAGCTTTTTTTACTTTTTTGAAGCTCTTTTTCATTTAAAAAGAATTTTGTATCCTCTTCTATTATTAAACTATATGCACTTAAATGTTCAACTTCTAGCTCTTTTAAAGTGTTAAAATCTCTTTTTAAAAGCTCAAAAGTATCATTTGTAACTCCATATATTATATCGCAATTAATACTATTAAAGCCTATACATTTTGCATTTTGTATCGCTTTAATAGCATTAAGTCTATTGTGATTTCTACCTAAAAACTTTAACTTCTCATCATCAAAACTTTGTACTCCAAAGCTAACTCTATTTACTCCAAAACTATACATTTTTTCCAACCACTCTTTTGTGGCACTATTTGGATTTGCTTCAGTTGTAATTTCACAATTTTCTAAAATATGTGGATTTATTAATTTAAAAATATCTTCATATAAAGAAGCATCAACAGTTGATGGAGTCCCACCACCTATAAAAACGGTATTTAACTTTATCTCTTTATCTTTTAAATATTTTAAATTCTGCTCTAAATCAATTTTTAAAGCTCTCATATATGCCTCTTTTTGACTATTTTTATTTGTATATGAGTTAAATGCACAGTAAAAACATTTGCTGTCACAAAAGGGAATATGTATATATAAAAGCAATTTTTAATCCTATATTTTATAAAATAACGCCTAATTATAAGGAAAAATATATTTATGACTGATAAAAATGTGATTGAAAAAGAGAAAAAAAAATTAAGACCAAATGTTGCAGCTATTATCTTATCATCTAAATATCCAGCGAAGTGTGAGATTTTTATTGCTTCAAGAACTGATATTCCAAACGCTTGGCAGTTTCCTCAAGGTGGGATTGATGAAGGCGAGAATACAAAAGAGGCACTTCTTAGGGAGCTTGAAGAAGAGATTGGTACAAAAGATATAGAAATAATAGCCGAATATCCAACTTGGGTCTCTTATCTTTTTCCTCCTGTAATTGCTCAAAAGATGTATCCTTATGATGGTCAAAAACAAAAATACTATTTAGTAAAATTAAAAAAAGATGCAAAAATAAACATAAACACTGAAATTCCAGAGTTTAGTGAATATAAGTTTGTATCTTTAAAAGAAGTTTATGAACATATAACTTTTTTTAAAAGAACTGTCTACAAGCAAGTTCTAAAGTATTTTAAAGATGAGGGATATATTTAAAAAAAGGATAAGTAAATTAGATGTTAAAAGTTTTAAAATTTGGTGGAACAAGTGTTGGAACACTTGATAGAATTGCAAATGTTGCACAGATTATTAAAAAGATAAGAGATGAAGGTCATGATGTTATAGCTATTGTTTCTGCTATGAGCGGTGAAACAAACAAATTAATAGAATATGCTGAATATTATACAAAAACTCCTGATTTAAAAGAGATGGATATGCTTTTAAGTTCAGGTGAGAGAGTGACTTCAGCTTTATTATCTATTGCTTTAAATAGTATTGGCTACAAAGCTATATCTATGACAGGAAGAGAAGCTGGAATTATGACAACAGATACTCACACAAAAGCAAAAATAGAAAAAATAGATACACAAAAGATGAAAAATGCTTTAAGTGAGGGAAATATTATTATAGTTGCTGGATTTCAAGGAGTTACACTTGATGGTTCAAGAGTTACGACTTTAGGTCGAGGTGGAAGTGATTTATCTGCTGTTGCAATTGCTGGTGCTATAAAAGCTGATGTTTGTGAAATTTATACTGATGTTGATGGTATTTATACAACAGATCCTAGAATTGAACCAAAAGCTAAAAAACTAGAAAAAATATCTTATGATGAGATGTTGGAACTTGCAAGTCTTGGTGCAAAAGTATTACAAAACAGATCAGTTGAAATGGCAAAAAAATTAAATGTAAATCTAGTATCAAGAAGTAGTTTTACACCCGATGTAGAGGGAACTTTAATAACAAATGAAGAGGAAATTATGGAAAAACCAATAGTAAGTGGAATAGCTTTAGATAAAAACCAAGTAAGAGTTGGAATGTATGGTGTTGTTGATAAACCAGGTGTTGCTAGTGCAATTTTTACAGCTCTTGCAGATGCAAATATAAATGTTGATATGATTGTTCAAACAAGAGGACTTGATGGGACAACTGATTTAGATTTTACAATTCCAACAACAGATTTAGAGATTTGTAAAAAAGTTATGGAACAATTTAGACCTCAAGCAAAAAATATAGATTATAATGAGGCAATTTGTAAAGTTTCTATTGTTGGTGTTGGAATGAAATCAAATACTGGAGTTGCTTCAAAAGCATTTACAGCTATGGCAAATGAGAATATTAATATTAGAATTATCTCTACAAGTGAGATTAAAATATCTATGATTATTGATGAAAAATATGCAGAGTTAGCTGTAAGAGCTTTACACGATGCATACGAATTGGACAAATAATTTGCAAGAGTTTTTAAATTGGACAGTTGATACAATCAGGGAAGATAAGCTTTTATCTCCTTGGTTGGAAGAAAAAAAGTTTGAATGGGCACCATTAGTATCAAAAAATATTACAAATATTTTAGATAAAAGTTACTCTATCTTGATTATTACAGATAAAGAGAGGGAATGGTTTTTAAACTATATTTTATCTAACATAAACTCTTCAAAACTAAATAGACCTTTTTTACCATTTTATGATTTTAGTTCATTTTATAAAAATCTTGATCAAATAAAATCAGAGGATGATATTTCAAATATTAAAGATATGCTAAAAATATCTTTTCCAAATGGATACTGTTTTTGGTATATTGGAAAAAGTCAAGATAATAGATCTACTCTTGCAAAAATCACAAAAAGCTCTTTTTTATGGATTTTTGATGAGGAGAGACAAGGTTCTATAAACTTAAAATCAAATGATGATGGACTTGATATGAAGCTTCTTCAAATGTTTAGATTATATAACAAAACAATAAGTGCAGCACTTTTTGCAAATATTAATGTAGAGAGCTAATCTTGGAGATAGTTAAAAACTCCTCAATTTTTATTGTAAATAGCATTGAAGATAGTTTAAATAAATTTCTAGCTGTTTACCCTACTCACCAAACTAGAGTTATTAAAAATGAAGAGAAAGATGAGTTCCAAATAGAACAAGCAAATAAAACTCTAAAAGAGGCATATATTGCATCAAATGAGACAAAATATCTATTTTTGTGTGGTGCTACATTTAGAGTTGAAGCACAAAATGCTCTTTTAAAAATTTTAGAAGAACCACCAAAGAATATAGTCTTTATTCTTTTAGTCTCTTCTAAAAATTCCTTACTTCCTACAATTTATTCAAGATTACCATATAAAAATCTTAAAAAAGTTGTGGAAAAAGATGATATTGAACTAAATATAAAAAAATTAGATTTAAAAGATATATACACTTTTATAAAAAACAATCAAAAAATTACAAAAGATGAAGCTATAAATATTGTTGAAACTATCTTAATAAAAGCAAATAAAGAAAATGTAAAGCTTAACCAAAAAGAGTTGGATATATTTTTTAAATCTATAAAACTTTTGGAACTAAACTCAAAACCAACTACAGTTTTAACTTATCTTCTTCTATCTATTTTAGAAAAAGAGGCAAAATGAAACTATATAAACTATCTTTAAATGAGACAAAAACATTTTTAAGCACTCTAAAATGTGATAAAAGTGGTGTTGCTATTATGTCAAAAAAAGCAAAAATTCATACACTTTTTATAAAAGATTTGCATGTAGGTGCTGCTAATATATTAAAGCAAGATGCTTTATCTATTGGTGCTGATTTAGCTGTTCCAGAAGGTGTAATAATAGCAAAAGACAAGTTTGTTAATGCCCTACTTATAGGAACTACAAAACATTTTGAAATTCTAAGTAGAAAAGAGTTATCCCAACCTTTTGGGCTTAAAGAGTTAGCAAAAGTTTTAAAAGATTTTGTAAAAGAGCAAAAATATTCTACAAAAATCATGGGTGTTTTAAATGCAAATGAAGACTCATTTTTTAAAAATAGTAGATTTGATAACTCTCAAGCATCTTTTAAAATTGAAAAAATGATTGAAGATGGTGCAAATATAATTGATATTGGGGCAGTTTCAAGCCGTCCTGGAAGTTTACCCGTAAGTTCTGATGAAGAGTTAAATAGAATCAAAGATATTGTTCAAACAATATATAAAAATAGATATTTTGAAAAAGTTGATTTCTCTATTGACTCTTTTTCTCCAAAAGTTATAGATTTTGTTTTAAATCATGGTTTTAAAATAGTTAATGATATAACAGGATTGCAAAATGATGAAGTTTGTAAAATAGCTTCAAAATACAAAGCTCAAGTTGTAATAATGCATATGCAAAAAGATCAAACAACTATGCAAGATAATCCTTTTTATGAAGATATTATGGTTGAAATTGATGATTTCTTTAAAGAAAGAATCCAAAAGGCTAAAAGTTTTGGAATAGATGATATTGTCTTAGATGTTGGAATTGGTTTTGGAAAAACATTGGACCATAATCTACTTTTACTTAAGAATTTAGAACATTTTAAACATTTTGGATATGAACTTCTAATTGGAGCTAGTAGAAAATCTATGATAAATATGATTACTCCAAGTGAGATTGAAAATAGACTTCCAGGGACTTTGGCTATACATCTTGAATCTTTAAGATATGGTGCTAGCATTATAAGATGTCATGATGTAAAAGAGCATTTTCAAGCAATTAAAGTTTTTGAAGCTATAGAGAATATCAATTAAGAGTTAATTTCTAAATTCAATTTTTAATAAATCATCTCTTATTTTATCTTTTTCTAAAATCTTTTTTTGAGTAATATTTCCAATATTTGTAGAAGTTTGTAAAAAATTCTGTATATAATAAATACCATTATATCCTAAACGATAAAGTTTCTCTATAATTTTATTTATATCTTCAAAGTCCAATAAATCAGCATTTACAGTAGTTCTTACTTCAAAATTAAATTTTATACTTAAAAGATGTTTTATTGTACTTATCATACTTTCATAACTATTTTTTTGAGTTACAATTTTAAACTTTTCTTTTGGAGATTTAAAATCTAAAGATATAAAATCTATAAGGTTTTTTGATATTAAATCTTTTATAATTTTGGTATTTATTCCATTTGTATCTAGTTTTATTTTAAATCCTAGTTTTTTAACTTCTTTACAAAAAGGTTCTAAATTGTTCATAGTAGCTTCTCCACCACTTAAAACAACCGCACTTAGAAGCCCTACTCTAGATTTTAAAAAATCTAAAATATCATTATGAGAATAATATCCTTGTTTGGAAAAAACTATATTATCATTGTAACAATAGCTACATAGCAAGTTACAAGAAATATGCCAGACTATACAAGATATTTCATCTTGGTAGTCTGTTGTTGTAAATTTTGTAAAACTATAAACAATCTTTTTGTTCAACAAATTTAACTCTTTGTTTATGTTCACCTTTTTTTCCTATATTAAAACTTTCAACTGGTCTATGATAACCCATAACCCTAGTATATACTATACATTTAGTTCTTTTTTCTATATTTTTCTCAAGCAATTTTATTTTTTCCATCTTCTAATTCCTTTTTTAAAATTTCATCATCACATTTTGGACAATACTCATATTCTCCAACTAAATATCCATGAACAGGGCAAACTGAAAAAAGTGGAGTAATTGTAATATATGGCAATCTAAAGTTTGAAATTACATTTTTTACCATCTTTTTACAAGCTTCACTGCTTGATATTTTCTCTTTCATATACAAGTGTAAAACCGTTCCACCAGTATATTTGCACTGTAAATCATCTTGTAACGTAAGTGCTTCAAAAGGATCATCTGTAAAATCAACTGGTAGCTGAGATGAGTTTGTATAATAAATATTCTTCCCAAAACCTGCTTGAATAATATCTTTGTATCTTTTTATATCCTCTTTTGCAAATCTATAAGTTGTTCCTTCAGCTGGTGTTGCTTCAAGATTATATAGGTTTCCAGTTCTTTCTTGATATTCAAGCATCTTAGCTCTCATAAAATCTAATAACTCCATAGTAAACTCTATACCTTTTTCATTTGATAAATCTATAGTTTCATTAGTAAAAAAGTTTTTTAGCATTTCATTTATACCATTTACTCCAATAGTTGAAAAGTGGTTGTTAAAGTGTGGTAAATATCTTTTTGTATAAGGATAAAGACCTCTATCATACATCTCTTTTACAAAAATCCTCTTTCTTTCTAAACTATCTTTTGCTAAATCCATAAGCTCTTCAACTCTTGAATATAGTCCTTTTATATCATTTTTATATAAATATCCAAGCCTTGCCATATTTATTGTAACAACTCCAATACTTCCAGTCATTTCAGCACTTCCAAAAAGTCCTCCACCTCGTTTTAAAAGCTCTCTTAAGTCAAGTTGAAGTCTGCAACACATACTTCTTACATGTCCTGGTTTATATGCCTCTTCATTTGGTATTTTATTTCCCGATTTATCTTTTTTGTATTGGCTTCCTATAAAATTTTGAAAATAGCTACTTCCTATTTTTGCTGTATTTTCAAATAAAATATCTGTATTTTCTCCATCCCAGTCAAAATCTTCAGTGATATTTACAGTTGGAATAGGAAAAGTAAATGGCTGACCCGTTTTATCACCTTGTGTCATAATCTCGTAGTAAGCTTTGTTTATTTGATTCATCTCTTTTTGAAAATGTTTATATGTAAGCTCTTCAAAAGTTGAAACTCCCCTATTTTTTGCCTCTTTTAAAAGCTCATCATCTTTTAAATCTTTAAATAGATGCTCTTGATTTCGTGTTGGTATTTGCTCTTTTAAATCACTTGGAACCGTCCAATCGATAGTAATATTTGTAAATGGACTTTGTCCCCATCGTGCAGGAACATTTAAGTTATAAACAAAGCTTCTTATAGCCTTTTTTATCTCTTTGAATTCAAGTTTATCTTTAAAAACATAAGGTGCTAAATATGTATCAAAAGAGCTAAAAGCTTGAGCTCCTGCCCACTCACTTTGAAGTATTCCTAAAAAATTTGCCATCTGTCCCAAAGCTTCTCTAAAATGATTTGGAGCCTTACTTTCAACTCTTCCTCTAACTTCATTAAATCCCTCATCAAGTAAAACTCTCAAACTCCATCCAGCACAATAAGCACTTAAACAATCTAAATCATGAATATGAATATCTGCATTTCTATGAGCATATCCTTGCTCTTTTGTATAAATTTTATCAAGCCAATAGTTTGCTATTAATTTTCCAGCACTATTATTTATAAGTCCAGCATGTGAATATCCTGTATTTGAATTTGCTTTTATTCTCCAATCTTCACCATTTATATACTCTTGTATTGTTTGAGTCGAGTTTACATAAGTTGTATCATTCGTTAATCCTAAAATCTGCTCTCTTTGAATTTTATGAAGGTGTCTATAAAGCATAAAACTTTTCATAACATCAAAATATTCACTTTTGAAAAGCTCTTTTTCTATTAAATCTTGAATATCTTCAACAGCTTTTAGATTTTTAGATTTTATTTCAAATAAAACTGAAAAATATATTGATTTATCATAAATAGTATTTACACTTTTAAATGCTTTTTTTATAGCATCTTCAATTTTAAAAGCTTCAAATTTCTCTTTTTTACCATCTCTTTTTAAAATCTCTATTTGCATAACTTATTCCTTTTTTATAATCACTGGAAGTTTAAAAGAGTTTTTATTAATAGCTGTTAAGTAAAAAAGTCACTAAATTGTCATTAGCTTTGAATTGTTATTTATTTTTTATAATTTTCTTGAAATTATTATTTTAATTAATAAATTCCTATTTATTTACATTTTCTTTAAAATATTCAAAAAAATCATATTTCTCATACTCTTTTTCATACTCATTTACTCTTTTCATAAATGCTTCACTAGGTATTATCTTATGTTCCAATTTTCAACTTTTTCATTTTCAGAATTAGCTATATTCTGAATATTTTCTGTATTTGTATAATTATTACTTCCCATATTTCTTCCTTTAGCCCTATATCTAATATTTTATTACATATATTAATACAGCAATTATTATTAATAATAGCCCTATCATATTACAAATTTTTATTATATATCCATCTAATGTCCATAAATCTAGTTTATCATTTAAACTTATTTTTTCTTTTAATTCTTGTTTTTTTCTTATCTCTTGAAAATACTCTATTATATATGCTCCTGCTATACTGCGGTTATAAACATAAGCCCTAGAAATATATCCAACTACTATAATAACTATTCCAGATAATATTAAGAAAAAAATTAATGTTTTATAATCTTCTCTTTTTATAAAAAGATAAGCTACTCCCAAAAAAAAATATAGCATCCATAACCAAAAAGCTATTAGTAAATAAACTAATATATCTCCTATATATTCTTTAAAAGGTTTCATTTTATATTCTCCTTACCTAAGATATTGTATTGAACTCTATTATTTAAAAAACTATAATAATTTATTGAATTTGCAAAATATTTGACTACTTTTAAATTTTGTAGCTTATTTATAGAAATTATATTAGCGAGATAGGAAAAGGTACTTAATACCTCTGTAAGTTTAAATTTAGTAAAAATCCCCATTTTTATCTTAATTCCCTTGTATAAATATTATTTTTATGCCTTGTGAAAATTCTATCAGAAAATTGTCACAGTTTTGTAATAGTTTGATATTATTTACTACTTAACTCTTTTTTAAATTAAAATTATTTTTAGATTAAATTCAAAAAATTTAATCTAAATTACATTTAGATGCATCACCTTCAGCATCCATATATCCCCATGTTGTAAAACCTATTCCAGAACTATACTTTACATTTCTTACTACATTTGCTTTTAGTTGTTTCGCCTTTTCTGATAATACATAGTTTGCTTGTTCTTTTGTTGGGTCTTTATGAAATGCTGTTAATTTCTTTACACTAACATCAATTTTTTCTATATTGATGCAACTTTTATCATTTAAACTATCTTCTGTTATTAAAATATTTGTTTGAATTTCTGGATTATTTGGAATAGAGATATTAGAATCATTTCTATAACTACAACCACTAAATACAACCATTGCAAATAGAGAACTTACAACTATTTTTTTATACATTTTTTTTCCTTATATTTTTTATAAAACTAATTATTAGTTACTTAGAAAAAACTATATCAAAAAGATGTCACATTTTCGTCACATTTTTGTTACAATTTATCTATATCTTAATCTTTTCAATCTAGTCTTATAAGATAATTTATAAAACTCTTTTGCATTTTTACTTAAAAATGATTTATCAATCAACTCTTCAACTTTATAGTAGCTCTCTTCAATAAATTTCATAATTTTATTAAATCTAATCTCTTTTAAATCAATATAGTTAGCAAATGTTTTAAAATCATCATAAGTATAGTATCCGTATTTTTCATATGTAGGAGTATATTCATCTAATAAATCTAATGCCATATCCCCATATTTTTCATTTATATGAAATCTTGTATTTAATAAATCATAATTTGGAGATAAGAAATATTCATTTGAGTATGGTTTGCTATATAAAGAGAAATTTTTTAAATGGGCATCACCATTGCATATTAGATAGTTTAAAATAACTCTTTTAAAAAAATCTTCTAAGCAAACTACACTTGAAGCTACATATTTTTTTATCATTTTTGCACAATCAAGATAACTACAAGCATCATATTTATAGTTTTCTCCATGAGATGATGGAGATATTTGCATAATTCCTGCAAAATCTTCTTGATCAAATTTTAAGGAAGAAATATCATCATAATCAAATCTTTTAGTAATATATGCAAGTTCACAATCACTAAACTCTATTAATCCACAATTTGCAGTTGGGATTTTAAATATTTGTTTTGATATAAGCATTGATAAATGTTCATTTGCAACAATATCTTTCTCATTTTTAATATATCCATCTCCACTAGAAATTGGTTTTAAAATATATTTTCCATTTATTGCAGTTGGAACTAAATCTTTTTTTTCAAAAGTCAAAGAGATTTTATCTTGAACTCCTGAAATTGACATTCTAGGTGATAGTTCAGCTCTTTTTTTAGTAAATTCAACTTTATTAAAATTTAAAGGATTTGGTATGATTCCATCAAAAAGTTCTTTTATACATTTTGAACAATAACTATTTTTAAGTTTTTTATTTGTTGCTAAACAAGCTAAGCAAATATTATTTTCCATCTTTTGTCTCATCTTTTTGGATTGTTATAGAGCCTATTGTATTCTCTTTTGTTGTAAGAATTAGTCTTGAAAAATCGTCATCTTTATCAATTCTTAACTCTTTGCATTGAATATCTTTTAATTTACCTTCAGCTAACAAGTTATAAAAAAAAGGAAATAAAAAAGGTGATTTAAACTCCTCTTCTTGTAGTGGTAAAGTTAAACTAATAGCTTTTTTATTTGGCATTTTTAAATACTCTTTATCATAAACAAAAATATACTCTTTTTCATTTATTTTTGTTAGTATTCCTGCAAAGATACTATTTCTAAAAACTTTTGCTCTTTGCATTATTTATTTACTACTTCAATATTTATTTGCATACCAAGTGCATCTAAAAGCTTTTCAACGGTTTTTATAGTTGGATTTGCTTTTCCATTTTCAATATCTGAAATTGACGCATAATTTACACCTGAATAATCTTGTAAATCTTTTAATTCAAGATTTAACTCTTGTCTTCTTTTTTTTATGATTTTACCTATTTTAATATTTGTTAATTCCATTTTTTACCTTAATTTAATAACTATATTTAGTATATAAGTTAAATATAGCTAATTATATAATTTTATAGTTATATATAACTTAATGTTTAGTATATAAGTTAAATACAACCTATAATAAAAACTAGTGATTGAAAAATTATCAAATATTTAGCATATAAACTAAAAATATATTGATAAATTATAATTTATATCATTTAAGGCATAATTATAAAATACAAATAAAACAGATAAATAGAGGAATATTGAAAAAAACACTACTGATTTTTATGCTATTTTTATCCTATTTAAGTGCCACTAATATTGATATTGATAAATCTTCAAATATAGATATTTTAAGCTCTTCAGAGATATTTATTGACTATTCAAAAAAATTAACAATTGATAAAATAATAGAAAATAAAGTTAGTTTTTCAAAAATAGACTCTTCAACTAAAAAATTTGGTTATTCACCAGATTTTAAAGTATGGATTAAATTTACACTTCACAATATAGAAAACGAAGCTATTTTAAAAATAATAGAGTTTGATAATCCTTTAGTAACAAATATTAACTTTTATGAAAACAATAATTTAAAAGAGAGCGAAGGATTACTAAATAAAAGTATAGAAAGAAAATCTGTAAACCCAGTTTTTCATATAAAATTAGAAAAAGATGAGACAAAAACTTACTATATTGAAGCTTCATCAAAAAAAACCTCTTTATCTTTAAAATTAAATCTTTATTCTTATGAAGCTTTTTACAAACAAGAGATAATTCAACAAATAATTCTAAGTCTATTTTTTGGTGGAATGATAGTATTAGCACTATATAATTTATCAATATATTTTATGATAAAAGATATTAGTTATTTTTATTATGTTGGATATATTATCACTTTAGTATTCCATCATTTGCTTTATGTTGGATTTGCAAATTTATATATATTTGACTCAGCTTTTATGGAATATGTTGTTAACTATGCAGCAATTTTTATAGCACTTCCAGTTTTATTTTTAGCACTTTTTTCAAAATCATTTCTTCAAATAAATCAATATCCAAAAATTAATTTCATATTAAATATATTAATTGCTCTATTAGTTTCATCTGTTATATTGTTTATATTTACAAACTACCTTGAACCATATAGAAATGTTATATCTATATTGGTTATGTTATATCTATTTTTTATAACTTTTTATGCTTTTTTAAATAAAAATGAACAAGCAAAATTAATATTATTTGGTTGGACAGCAATACTTTTTGCTGGTTCTTTAATGTATTTATCAAGCTCTGGAATAATAGAAGATGATTTATCATCTTATTATATTATTGAAATAGCTTTTATATTAGAAGCTTTAGTATTCTCTATTGCTTTAGCAAATAGAATAAAAAGATTACAAGATGAAAAAGAAAAAATGCAGCTAAGTTTGATTACTGAACAAAAAGAGAATGAAGCTAGATTAAATAAAATAGTTAGTAATAAAACAAATAACTTAATAATAGCACTTGAAGAAAAAGAGATTTTATTAAAAGAGCTAAACCATAGAGTAAAAAATAATATGCAAACTATAATATCTTTAATTAGATTGCAAAATGACGAAATTAATGATTCTAAAATAAATATACTTTTAACAACAATTCAAAATAGAATTAGTGCAATGAGTCATTTACATGAGCTTCTTTATCAAAAAGATACTATTACATTTGTTGATGCTAATGAATATTTTGAGAAGATAATATCTGAAATAAAACAAAGCTTTGAGCATGATATTGATGTTGTATATGATATAAATTGTAATTTAAGCTCTGAATCAGCTATTTACTGTGGATTAATATTAAATGAGTTACTAACAAATAGTTTTAAACATGCTTTTGATAAAAATAAAACAGGCATTGTAAACATATCTTTTTTTGGTAAAAACAAAGAATATAAGCTTGTTTATAGTGATAATGGAAAAGGATATAATCCAAATATTAAAAAAAGTTCTTTAGGGCTTACTTTAATTGAAACTCTAGCAAAAAAACAACTTAAAGCAGAAATGAATATTAGTACCAATGAAGGTGTAAAAGTAAAATTAAGATGGAAAGAGTAGCTTTTGTGACAAAAATGTGATTAAATTATTATATGATAATATTTAAAATTAAAAGATGAGAAATATGATAAAAATTTTAATTGTTGAAGATGAGACAATTGTTGCACTTGATACACAAAGTACTTTAATAAAACTGGGTTATGAAGTTACAGATATTGTAACAACTTATGAAGAAGCATTATTATCTTTTTCAAAAAATAAGCCAGATATTATATTAATGGATATTTTTCTAAAAAACAGCCTTAGTGGTATTGATATTACAAAAAAGATAAATGAAAATAGTAACACTGCTATTATATTTATGAGTGCATATTGCGATGATGAAACTCTTGATAAAGCTGCACAAATTGAACCATTTGCTTATTTGGTAAAACCATTTAATCGTAATGACTTAAAAAGTAGTATGAATATTGCTACTTATAAATTACAAAAAAGAAGTGAAAAAATAGATGAAAATGGAAAATATAAATTATCGCACGAATATTATTACTCTCTTGAACCATATTTAAAAGTTTATTTTAAAAATCAAGAAATTGATTTAACAAAAAATGAGAGACTTTTTTTAGAAATATTAATCAAAGCAAAGGGTGAAGTAGTAAGATTTTCTGAGATAGAAAACTTTATTTGGTTTGATAGACAAATATCTGATAGTACATTAAGAACTTTAATGCATAGAACAACAAGTAAATTTAATCATAAGATAATTAAATCTGTTAGTTCAATAGGATACAAAATAAATTTTAGTTAGAAATTTTATAATATTACGGTTAGCTTTTTTTAAATATTTTTAAATAAAAACATAAATCTCTTTTTAGAGCTTAATATTAAGTGTTTATAAAGAAAAATTAACTAAAATATTGGCTTTTAATCCATATAAGGAAAATATTATGAGACACTTCTTAAGTTTATTAGACTTCTCAAAAGATGAAATTTTAGAAATTCTTCAATTATCAAAACAGATTAAAGATGAGACAAAAAAAAGAGTTTTTAAAGAGTATATGCCTAAAAAAGTTTTAGGTATGATTTTTGAAAAAAGCTCTACAAGAACTAGAGTATCTTTTGAAACTGGTATATATCAACTAGGTGGTGTTGGGCTTTTTCTTTCATCAAATGATATTCAGCTTGGTCGTGGTGAACCTATGAAAGATACTGCTAGAGTAATCTCTAGAATGGTTGATATGGTGATGATTAGAACTTTTGAGCAAGAAAAACTTGAAGAGTTTGCTTCATACTCAAAAGTTCCTGTTATAAATGGACTTACAGATAAATATCACCCTATACAGTTAATGGCTGACTATCTTACAATTATGGAAGAAGGACTTGATAAAAATTTAGTTGTAGCATATATTGGAGATGGAAACAATATGGCACACTCATGGCTAAATTTAGCAGCAAAACTTGGATTTGAGCTTAGAATTGCTACTCCAAAAGATTATCAAGTAGATAGCAAAGTTTTACAAACTGCTTTAGAAGAAGCTAAAAAAAGTGGTGCAAAAATTACAACTTCTTTTGACCCTAAAGAGGCTATAAAAGACTCAACTGTTGTTACAACTGATACTTGGATATCTATGGGACAAGAGTCAGAAAAAGAGAAAAGAGTAAAAGATTTTTCTGGATATATGGTTGATGAAGATATGATGAAATTAGCAAAAGAAAATGCAATATTTTTACACTGTTTACCTGCATATAGAGATTATGAAGTTAGTGAAGCTGTATTAGAAGGAAGCCAAAGTAGAATTTTTGAAGAGGCTGAAAATAGACTTCATGCACAAAAAGGTATTATGGTTTGGCTTGATAAAAAAAGAGACGAGAAATAGATGATAGATTATGAAAAATTTGTAAAATACTCAAAACCAGGTCCTAGATATACTTCATATCCAACAGCACCTGAGTTTAGCGAAAATTTTAAAGAAGAAGATTTAAAAGATTTCTATAAAAAACAAGATAAAAATAGAGCTTTGTCTTTATATATTCATCTTCCTTTTTGTAGAAGTGCATGTTATTTTTGTGGTTGTAATACTATTTTTACTTCAAAAGAAGATAAAAAAACAAGATATATTGAGTATTTAAAAAAAGAGTTAAATATATTAAAAAATCACTTAGATACATCTAGAGTTGTAACACAAATGCACTTTGGTGGAGGAACTCCTACATATTTTTCACCGCAACAACTAGAAGATGTTATAAAATCTATAAAATCTATTTTTCCAAATTTTAGCAGTGATGCTGAAATATCTTGCGAAGTTGATCCTAGATACTTTACAAAAGAGCATATGGATGTATTAAAAGATGGTGGTTTTAATCGTCTTAGTTTTGGAGTTCAAGATTTAGATGAAACTGTTCAAAAAACGATTCACAGAATTCAACCTTTTGAACTGACTTTAAATGTAATAAATATAGCAAGAGATGCTGGTATTAAATCTATAAATACAGATTTAATCTATGGTTTGCCTCACCAAACAAAAGAGAGTTTCAAAAAAACTTTAGAGAAAATGCTAACACTAAATGTAGATAGATTTGCAGTATTTAACTATGCACATGTTCCTTGGCTTATGAAAACTATGAGAAAATTTGATGAAACAACCTTTCCAACTCCAAACATAAAACTTGAGATGCTAAAAGATACAATAGACTTTTTTACATCAAATGGATATAAAATGGTTGGAATGGATCACTTTGCAAAACCAGAAGATGAACTTTTTAAAGCGATAAAAAAAGGTGAATTACATAGAAATTTCCAAGGTTATACAACAAAAGGTGGAGCAGATTTAATAGGAATTGGTGTTACGTCTATAGGAAATGGTGTTGATTATTATGCACAAAATTTTAAAGATTTAAATGAATGGGAAGAAGCTATTGATAATGGAAATCTACCAGTATTTAAAGGTTATAGACTAAGTGATGACGATATTCTTAGACAATATGTAATTATGGAACTTATGAGTAATTTCTCTTTAAATATAAAAAAAGTTGAAGAGGAGTTTAAAATAGATTTTAAAGATTATTTTAGCGATGCACTAGAATCTTTAAAAGAGTTTGAAGATGCAGAACTTCTTAAAATATATGCTGATAGAATTGAAGTTTCTCAAACAGGAACTATGTTAATTAGAAATATATGTATGCCTTTTGATGCTTATTTAAATAAAATTCCAGAAGATAAAAGAAGATTTTCTAAAACAATTTAAATTATTTTAATAAATTAATGGGCTTTTTTGTCCATTTTTTTAAGCAAACTTTTAATAAAAATTAAGTTTAATCTTACTACACAATTTCAATGGTGCTTATAGCACCATAACATATAGGGGAAAATATGGGGAAAGCGTCTTTTAGTGTAGGAAAATTAACACAACACTCACAATCGCACATAAATAGAGAAAATGGTTTAAACTATGCTGTAGTTGAAAATTCAAGAGCTAATAGTTTTAATAAATATTATGAATATGATGAATTTTTACAAAAAGCTCAAGATAGATACAAAGAAAAAGTAAAACAAAATATGCAAAATAGTGCTATTGTCAATATATTTCAAGAGGCTATTATTGCAATAGATGGACATCATACATCAGAAGATATTTTAGATCTATTTTTTGAATTAAAACAAAAATATGGTGGACATGAGTTAATATCTCTTACAATTCATAAAGATGAAGGCTATTTTACAAAAAATAATCAAAATTTTTATCCACACAAAAACATATTAAAAAAAGAAGATAACAACTGGTATATAACTCAAGATGGTTTAAATGGTAAAAAACCAGAAGATTTCTCACAAAAAGTAGATATTTCCGAATTTTCTACAGTTTTAACTCCTCATGCACATGCTATTTTTTCAATGTTTGACTTCTCTCTTGGAAGAAATGCAAGAATGCAAAAAAAAGATATGATGGAGAGATTAAGGTTTGTAGCAACTTTATTAAAAATGGATTACTCTTTGCAAAAAATTAATAAAATTTCAAATAATGATACAAATCTTGATTTAAAAGATAGTGAAGAAATAGATTTAAATAGTCAAATGACAATTAAAAACTCTTATTTAATAGAGATAAATACTCAATTAAGAGCAAAAGAACTAGAATTAGAAGAGGTAATTTCAAAGTTAAGAGTAAAACAATCTATGTTAAATGATATTTTAATCAAAATCTCTCAAAAAGAGACTATTTTAGATGAATTAAATACTGAAATGTTTATGAAAGAGGAAGATTTGGAGAATCTTTCAAATATTATATCTATGAAAAATACAACTATAAATAATCTAAATCTAACAATAAAACAAAAAGAGTTTAAAATAGATGAACTAGATAGTAAAATCTATGGAATAAGTCAAACAATGGCTATCTAAAATTAAAATATATTTTTTTATTGAAACTTGAAATTAGCAATTATCAGATTGCTATAAATCTTCTCTTTTACTTATACTTTTACTATCTTATTTTAAGGAGAGAAAAATGGATAGAAAAGTATCAAATATTTTACCTCCAATAATAGCTGGGTTAATTTCAGTTATTGTTAATTATGGTGGAACTTTTATTTTAATATTTCAAGCAGCACAAATTGCAGGATTAAATCCTGAACAAACTGCTTCTTGGGTTTGGTCTATCTCTATTGGTGTTGGAATTACTGGAATAATATTAAGTTGGTACACAAAAGAACCAATAATAACTGCTTGGAGTACTCCAGCAGCTGCATTTTTAGTAACTGCTATTGCAACTGTTTCTTACTCTGAAGTTATAGCAGCATATATATTATCTGCTTTTGCTTTTTTTATTTTAGGTTTGTCTGGATATTTTGGAAAATTAATTTGTCTCATTCCATCTGGAATTGCATCGGGTTTATTAGCTGGAATATTGCTACAATTTGGAATTTCTGCTTTTACAAATATGACAATTAGCCCTATTTTGGCAATTTCACTATTTTTTATTTATCTTATTACAAAAAGATTTTCTGCTAGATATGCTATTGTTACTGTTTTAATATTTGGATTTATAATATTAACTATACAATCCCAAATTAACTTTTCTAATCTTGAATTAAAACTAGCATATCCTATCTTTACAGAACCTACTTTTTCACTCAATTCAACACTAAGTATTGCCTTACCACTATTTTTAATAACATTAACTGGACAATATATGCCTGGACTTTTAATACTTAAAAATGATGGTTTCAAAACAGAAGCAAAACCTATTTTAGCAGTTACTGGATTTGGTTCTATTTTAATGGCTCCTTTTGGTTCTCATGCTTTTTGTTTATCTTCAATAACATCTGCAATTTGTACAGGAAAAGAGTCTCATGAAAATCCTAAAAAAAGATACATAGCTGGTATTGCAGCAGGAATATTTTATATCTTAGTTGGTATTTTTGGAGTTACTCTTGCAAGTTTATTTGCTGCTTTTCCAGCAACATTTATTAGCTCTTTAGCTGGACTTGCTCTATTAAGTACAATAGCAACAAGTCTTACAAATGCAATGAGTGATTTAAATAGTAGAGAAGCCTCAGTTATAACATTTTTAGCAACAGCAGCAAATATAAATTTATTTGGAATTGGCGGTGCATTTTGGGGATTAGTTTTAGGTTTAATTTCATACTTTGTATTAAATTGGAGATTATCAAATAAGTAGAAGATATAAAAATATCCAAAAATATAAATATTTATATTTTGGATATTTACATAAACTATTTTTTATAAATTTCCATAACTTTTATAGTCTCATTATCTATTTGTGAATTTCTATTTTTTAATTTTTCTAAGAATTTATTTTTTCTCTCTTCATTTAAGTTTTGCCCTACTTTTATTTTACAACTTTGAGTTTCAATCTTTAACTCAATAATTGCCGTTTTATCAAGCATTTTTGTGTACATCGCTTTTTCATAAGCAATTTTTTCAAAACTATCTTCATTTTGAAACTTTTTCATCAAAGCATTTAAAATATCAGCTTTTTTATCTTTATCTTCTATAAAACTCAATTTTCCTTCAAGTAATACTGAAGCAAAAAACTGTGTTGCAGGACAAGCTGCCATTGTATCACTAAAATATGAAGGGATAAAAGAGTATGGTTTTACTACTAAAAAAGCTGCATTTGGATTTGATTTTATGGCTTCAATCTTTTTTCCTTCTTTTGCCCCATGAAAATATATTGCATTTTTATATTGTACAAAATTCAAAGCTACGACATAAGGTTTTCCCTCACTTATAAGACTTAAAGTTCCATATTCACACGCTTTTAATATTTCATCTATACTATTTTTATCATTTATATTAAATTCATCTCTTCTCATTTTTTATCCTGTATTTTATGATAGTTTATAAGAATTTCTTCAAATCTTTTAAAACCTTCTTTTATCTCTTTTTTTGAAATAATTATTGGTGGTAAAAATCTGATGATATTTTTTCCTGATTTTAAAACTAAAACACCATTTTTAAGTGCAAGATTTACTATATTACTTAAATCATTTTCATTTTTTAAAACAAGACCTTGCATAAATCCCCAACCATTTTTTTGTAAAAAGATATTTGGATATTTATCTGTAAAATATTGTAAACAACTGTTAAAATATTTTATATTTTCACTAAGTTTTCCACTATTTGAATATTTCTCTAAAATCTTTAGAACAGCCTTACAAACTGTTGTTGAAAGATGATTTCCACCAAAAGTTGAACCGTGATCACCAAAAGTAAAAATATCTTTCAAACTTGTTATCATAACACCTATTGGAATACCACTTGCTAAACCTTTTGCTAAAGTTACAATATCAGGTTTTATTCCAAAATATTGAGAAATCAAAAAATTCCCACTTCTATAAACTCCTGTTTGAACTTCATCTATTATCAAAAGTAACTTCTTCTCTTTTAAAATTCTTTCAAGTCTTTGTACTTGAAAAATATCTTGCATAAAAATACCACCCTCACCTTGAATCAACTCTAACATAACACCAACAGTTGTATCATCAATCATCGAAATAGCTTCATTTATATCATTTGCATAAACAAATCCATCAGGATATGGAGCAAAATATTTATGTTTATCTTCTTGTGCTGTTGCTTTTAAAGTTGCTATTGTTCTTCCATGAAAAGAGTTTTTAATAGTAATAATCTTATATTTAGGTGTTTTAAATGTCACATTTCCATATTTTCTAGCAAGTTTTATAGCAGTTTCATTTGCTTCTGCTCCACTATTACAAAAAAAACACTGCATATCATAAGTGCTTAATTCAACTATTTTTTTTGCACACTCTTCTTGCGGTTTTATTCGATATATATTTGAACTGTGTAAAATTTTTTTTGCTTGTTTTTCTATTGTTTTTGCTACTTTTTTATTTGCATAACCTAAACTATTTACTCCAACTCCTGAAGCAAAATCTATATAATCTTTTTTATTTTCATCAAATAATAGAGATTTTTTACCTTTTATAAATGCAATATCTAATCGATTATATAAAGGTAATATATATTTATTCATAACTTTCCTTTTTTATGTATGATAAAAGCTAAATTGATTATCTTCATCTCCTAGCTCATATCTTTTTGTTAAAGAGTTTTTAAATTGATGCCCCAAATCTTCACAAGCTAATGCTTCTTTTGTAAGGTTTATATCAATTTTTGGCTCAACAATAATTTGATTTAATTTTTCAATAGTTAAATTAGAGTTTGTCCTTTGCTCTAAAACAACATCATCATTTTGTGAAATTTGTCCCTCTTTTAAAACTTTTGCGTAAAATCCAGTCAAACCTGTTTCAAAAATAAATTTCGTCATACTGTTTTTTAAACTATTTGCACTAAGTTTCCAACAAGGTTGCCTTGGTTGTGTTATTTGTACTTTTGCTTGACCAATTTTTAAGATATCTCCAATACAAATATCTTTTTCACAAATCTTGTCAAGTATTAAGTTTTCTCCAAAAAACGCCATATTTGTCATATCAAAACTATTATCAAAAGAAGAGTTTATTTTTTCATAAGTTATACTTGAAAATAAAAATAACGCTTTATTAACTCCACCATGATGGACTAAATCTGCTTGGAAATCATCAACAAATCCAGTTTTTGTTAAATAAGCTTTTGAAACTGGATATTTTTTGATACCTGAAATCAACTCTTGCCTCTTTTGATTTTCAAGTTTTGTTACAGTTACATTTCCAACTTTTATATATAATACATTTGATATTTTTGTAGCCATTTTCTATACTCCAATTTTATATATTAAAAGTATAGAAAAATGAAGGAGTTTTTACAATCTGTTAATTGCTATTTTAATTTTAAAATTAAAAAAGAAAAATTTTGAATAATTAGATTAAAATTGTGATGGAATATTTTATAGATTAAATGTTTAATAAATTGAGACCAAAGTCCCAATTTAAAATAATATTATAAAAGTTCTTTTACTAAATCAGCAGATGATTTTGAAGATAGCAAAATTGGTGCTACATCAAATACTGTTTTAGCTCCAAAATCACCTTTTAAAGACATTCTATACGTAGCTCTAGCGTATGCTACAAGTACACTTGCAGTAAACTCTGGATTACTATCAAGTTTTAAAGCATATTCAATTACTTGATTTACACCTTCGCTTGATTTTCCACTTCTTATTACAAATCCGCCATGAGGCATAGTATTGTGATTTTTATCAAACTCTTCTTGGCTTATAAAATTTACTGTTGTATCATAAGGCTCAAAGTAGTTTGGCATTGTTTTTATCTCATTTTCTACTTTTTTAGCATCTGCACCATCCTTTAAAACCACAAAACACTCTCTAGAATGTTTTTCTTTTGTAGTTAAAGTAGGTCTTGCACCACTTCTTACTTTTTCAATAGCACTATTTGAAGGAATTGTATATTGAACTCCATTTTTTACACCCTCAACTCTTCTTATTGCATCTGAGTGTCCTTGACTTAATCCTTTTCCCCAAAATGTATAAGTATCTCCATCTGGAAGTAAAGCTTCTCCATATATTCTATTTATTGAAAACATTCCAGGATCCCAACCAACAGAAATCATTCCTATTTTTTTATTTTTTTGGCAAGCTTTATCAACACTTGCAAAATAAGCTGGAATTTCAGCATGATTATCATAACTATCTACTATATGAAAATGCTCCGCAAATTTTGGTCCTTGAATAGGTAAATCATCTTTTGAACCACCACATAAAATTAAAACATCAACTTTATCTTTGAAATCTAAAATATTTTCTAAAGAAAATACAGGAGTGTTTATTGTAGTTACACTTTTTGGGTCTCTTCTTGAAAAAACCGCTACTAAACTCATATCAGGATTTTTTGAAATAGAAAGCTCAACACCTCTTCCTAAATTCCCATATCCAACAATTGCAACTTTAATCTGATTATTCATGCTAAACGCTCCTTTTGAAGTAGTAAGTTTTTTTGGTATGTAAGATATAACAAAAAAATTTCGGCAATATTTTACTATTAAAAAACTTAATAAAATAGTTAGTAGTGTTGTTGTAAAATGCAAATTATCGACTTTTAGGAGTAAAAATGAATATAATAGAGTTCGAAAATATCGATGTTGGATATGATGAAAAAGTTGTTTTAAAAGATATAAATTTAAAAATAAAAAGTGGTGAACACTTTGCAATTTTAGGTGCAAATGGAAGTGGAAAATCAACTTTAATGAAGCTAATACAGTCTCAAATTCATCCAAGACAGACAAAAAATTTCAAAAAAGAGATTTTTGGGAAAAGTAGATACTCCATTTTTGAATTAAAAAAAGAGTTAGGAGTAATAACAAATGACTTACACAACTATTTTGAAAAAGAAGGTGGATATTTAAGCGGTTTTGAGCTAGTTTTAAGTGGATATTATAGTTCAATAGGAATATTTACTCATCAAGATTTTACAAAAGAGCAGATAAAAAAAGCTCTTGAAGTTATGGATTTTTTAGAAATTATTGATTTAAAAGATAAAAAAGTATCATCTATGAGTACAGGGCAACTTCGAAAATGTATAGTTGCTCGTGCTTTAATACACGATCCAAAAGCTTTTGTACTAGATGAACCAACAGTTGGGCTTGATATAAAAGCACAAATAAATTTTATAAAACTACTACAAAAAATATCACTAAAATCAACAATTATTTTAGTAACTCATCATTTAGAAGAGATATTTCCAGAGATAAAAAATGTAGCTCTTATTTATAACAATACAATTTTTAAAATTGGTAAAAAAGAAGATATTTTAAATAGTGAAAATTTAAGTACAGTTTTTGATATAAAAATTGAAGTAAAACAGAAAAACGAAAGATACTATATTGAAACCATTTTATAATAAATTTATTTTTCATTGTGCTATAATCTAAAAAAAATACAAATCAAAGGAAAAAGAAAAATGAAAGCCCTCAAAATAATATCTTATTTAATACTTTCACTAATATTTTTATATATTTTAAGTGGTTTTTTTCTTCTTCCTTATATCGCAAAAAAAGAGATTGTAAAAAATTTAGATGAAATTTTAATTACAAAAACAAAAATAGAAAAAATATATTTTAATCCTCTGACTTTAAACTTAGAGTTAAAGAATTTTTCACTTATAGATGAAAAAGAGCAAGAAGTTGTAGGTTTAAAAAATTTATTTATTGATTTTAGAGCTTTAAAATCGATAGAAAAAAAGCATTTTCATATAAAAAATATTTTACTTGAAGGTATTTATCTAAACATAATAGAAGAAGAAAAAGGAGTTTTTAACCTAGCAAGTTTACTAAAACCAACACAAACAAAAGAAGAAGAGACAAATCAAAAAGAGAAAACAAAACTTATTGATTTTTTAATTTCTAAAATTGTTTTAAAGGATACAAATATAGATTTTAAAAGTTTTACAGATAAAAAAAAGTACAACTTGCATCTAAAAGATATAAACTATACAATATATGATTTTGGAACATTTAAGAACTCTTTATCTTCAAATAACTTACAATTTAAATTAAATGAAAATACAGATGTAAAAATATCTGGCGGTCTAAAAATTGAGCCATTTATTGCTTATGGTAAAATTACTATCTCAAATTTAAAAATCAAAGAGCTTTTAGATTTTGATAAATCTCTTTTTAATTTTGAATTAAACCCTGAAGCAAATATAAATCTTGCTTTAAATTACGATATTGATACTACAAATGATTTGAATATATTTTTAAATAGTGAAATTTTTGAGATAAATAATTTAAAATTAAATCAAAATCAAAAAGAGATAGCACGATTAAACAAACTAGATTTAAAATATTTTTCATTTGATTTAAATAATCAGGAGTTAAATTTTAAAGACTTAACAATAAATGATTTATATGCAAATATGATTTTAGATAAAAGTGGAGTTAATTTTGCAAATCTTTTAAAAGAGCAAAAAGATGAAAAAGAGATAAAAAGTAGTAATCAAGAAAATAATGAAAATAATTTAAATAATAAACCATGGAAAATAAATTTAGAAAATATTAATCTAAATGCAAATTTTGATTTTCATGATATTTTAAATAATTCAAAACTAAATATTAAAGATATAAAAGCAAAAACTGCAAATATAAATATAGTAGATGATAAGATAAATATTAAAGGTGCTAATTTAGTAACTTTAGATACAAAATATATTGATAATAACAATAAATTAAATATAAGCTCGAGCAAAACAGATTTAACTCATGATGATATTTTTATAAATGGTTCAAAAGTTGAAATATTAAATTCGGCTTTAAAAAAAGATAAAATAACATTTGAAGATCAAAAATTAAAACTTAAAATAACTACAAATAATATTGGTTTAGAACTATCAAAACTATCTATTTTTGATGAAATATCTTTTGATTTATCAAATCTAAAACTAAATAATTTTATTTTAGAAGATAAAAACAGTAATATCTCTTTATCTTCAAAAAATAGTAACCTTAAAGTAAATAACTTTTTATTAGATAAACAGAATAATATCTCTATAAACAAAAGTGAACTTTATGACACAAATGTTAATTTTTTTGATTCAAATAGCTCTTTTGATATAAATACAAAAAAAACAAATTTAAAAATCTCAAACTTTAACTTAAAAAAAGATGTAATAACTATTGGTCAAATATTATTGAAAGAGCCTAAAATAGATATTATAAATATGGAAAGTAAGTTAAAAATTGAGGCTAAAGATATAAATCTTGATTTAAATAAACTAGTTAATAAAGAGAATTTATTTAAAATAGAGAAAACAAATTTAAACAACCCTCATATTTCTATAATCTTACCAAAAAGTATTCAAACAAAAGATGAAATAGAAAAAAATGATATCAAAAAAGAAGAGATTGATAAAAAAGTTGAAAATAAAAAAACAAAAAGATTAAATTTAGGTCCAATTAATATAAAGAATATGACTTTGGATTTTGAAGATAAAAATCTTCCAATTCCTTTTAAAACGACAATTTCAAAACTAACTGGAGAAGTTTCAGCAGTAAAAAATAGAGCAAATAGTACTTCTAATCTTGAGATAAATGGGGTTGTAGATAATTATGGAGTTGCTAAAATAACAGGAATTGTAAATCCAAATAATATAAAACTTCTAACAGATGTAAATATGAAGTTTAAAAATATATCTATGAAAAATTTTACACCATATACAGCAAAGTTTGTTGGTAGAGCAATTAAAGATGGTAAATTAGAACTCGATTTAAACTACAATATAAGTGAATCAAACCTAAAAGCAAAAAATAGTATTATCATTAAAAAACTAGAGTTAGGAGAGAAAATAGAGAGTAAAGATGCTGTATCTTTACCTTTAGATTTGGCAATTACACTTCTAGAGGATAGCTCAAATACTATTGACTTAAATCTTCCTGTTTCTGGAAATGTAGATGATCCAGAGTTTTCTATTGCAGCAATAGTTTGGAAAGCATTTATAAATCTTATTACAAAGGCTATAACAGCACCATTTTCACTTATTGGAAGCTTATTTAATTTTAGTGAAGATGAGATAAATAGCGTAGATTTTAATTTAAAAGAGAGCGAAATAACACCTATTCAAAAAGAGACTTTAGACAAAATAGCTCTTATTTTAAATAGTAAAAAAGAGTTTGCAATTAGTTTTTCTCCATCTTTTGATGAAAAAAATGAAAAAGAAAAAATTGCAAATCAAAGAGCATTAAATATTCAAAAATATTTAATTGAAGAGAAATCAATAGATAAAAAACAGGTTATCTTAGAAAAGGAAATTAAAAAAACATCATCAAATATTGATTTAAATTTAAAAGAGATAAAAAAATAATCTAAAAGCGAAAATTAAGTCAATATTGTTTATATTTCTAGTTATTAAAATTTTATTAAAGGAAAAAATTGGATCCTGATATACAATCCTATGTTATGCTTTTTGTTGCACTAATTTTAGTGCTTTTAAATGGTTTTTTCGTTCTTTCTGAATTTGCAATTGTTAAAGTAAGAAAAACAAAATTAGAAGAGTTTGTAAAACAGGGTAAAAGCGGTGCTTCTTTGGCACTAAAAATGTCTAATTCTCTTGATACTTATTTAAGTGCAACTCAACTTGGAATTACTTTTTCTTCTCTTGCTCTTGGTTGGATTGGTGAACCTGCTCTTGCTAAACTTATAGAGACTAATTTTAGTTATTTAGCAAATAATCCTGTTTTATTGCATACTATTAGTTTTATCATAGCGTTTTCTATAGTAACATTTCTTCATGTTGTTTTTGGTGAAATTGTTCCAAAATCTATTGCTATCGCAAAAGCTGAAGTGATGGTTTTATATATTGCTCGTCCTTTATATCTATTTTGGTTAGTTTTTTATCCACTTATCAGATTTTTTGATATTGTAGCTGCTGCTATTCTTAGAGCTCTTGGAGTTAAACCAGCAACAGAACATGAATTAGCTCACTCAGAAGAAGAGCTTAGAATTATTGTAAATGAGAGTTTTAAAGGTGGTCATATTGATTCAGTTGAAAGTGAAATTATAAAAAATGCAGTAGATTTTTCAGAAACTGTTGCAAAAGAGATTATGACACCAAGAAAAGATATGATTTGTTTAAATTCTGAAAAAAGCTTTGAGGAAAATATCAAAAGAGTAACTTCAACAAAACATACTAGATATCCATATTGCCACGGAGGAAAAGATAATATTGTAGGAATGGTTCACACTAGAGATTTATTAAATAACGCTCTTGAAAATAAAGATATAGATATTGCAAAATATGTAAGACCAATTATTATGGTGCCTGAAAATACATCAATCTCTACTATTTTAACAAGAATGAATAAAAGTAGAATTCATTTAGCATTAGTTGTTGATGAGTATGGTGGAACTTCTGGTCTTATTACTTTAGATGATATTATTGAAGAGATTATTGGTGAAACGACAGATGAGCATGATCCAAAAAATGAAACTATTAAAAAAATAGATGAAAATAAATATGAACTAGATGGTATGGTAAATATTGAAAAAGTTGAAGAGATTTTAGATATAACATTTGAAGAGACTGAAATATCTGTTACTATTGGCGGAAGAATATTTAATTTAATAGGTAGATTACCAGTAGCTGGAGAAACTATTGAAGATAAGTATTGTACTTATAAAATTTTAGAAGTAGGAAGTAATCGTATAAAAAGAATTTTATGCGAAAAAATAGTAGAAGAATAATATCTTAAAATAGAGAGCTAAAGTTTTATAACTTTAGCCCCAAATCCACCACTACTTGGATGTGCATCTTCAAAACCTTTTACTCTTGGATGTTTTTTCAAAAACTCTTTTACAGCAAAAGCTAATTTTCCAGAACCAATCCCGTGATATACCAAAACTTCTTCAAATCCTGCCAAAAGAGCATCACTTAAAAACTTATCAAGATTCTCAATAGCCTCTTCTGCTCTAAGACCGTGTAAATCTAACTTTATATTTCCTGTTTCTGGCTTTTGAATAGTTACAACAGCTTTTTTTGTAGGAATTTTTGGTGGAGGATTTCCACTTCTACTTAAATCACTAAGTTGAACTTGAACTTTCATTCCCATATCATTTTCAATAAATGCCTTAGAACCTTTAATTGAAACAATAGTTCCTTTTGTATTTCTATATTTAACTCTATCTCCAACTTTTAGCTCGATTTTTTCTTGCACTTTTTCAACTTCTATCTCTTTTGCTATTTTATGTGAAATATTTAAATGTTGATGTGATTGGCTAACAAGTTTTGCTTTTATAGCCTTTTTTGCTTCATCTCGTGCATCTTGATACTCTTTATGAAGCTTTGATTTTTCACTATAAATATGTAAATCCAAACTCTCTTTTTGCTCTTTTATATTATTTGATAATCTTTTATAATTTTCTATTTCACTATCTAAATTTGCTATTTTTTGCCTATACTCACGCTCAAGCTCACTACTTCTTTCTATCAACTCATTTAATCTATCTTTATCTTCTCCATAAACCTCTTTTGCCCTTTTTACAACTCCAGCTGGAATTTTATATCTTAATGCTGTTTCAAAAGCATAAGATCTACCAATAGTTCCTTGTAAAAACTGATATGTTGGTTTTTGATTCTCTTCATCATAAAGTGCTGCTATTAACTCAACATTTGGGTTTGAAGCCATCAAAGCAGCCAATCTTTTATGATGAGTTGTAATTATTATTTTTATATCATTTTTAATTAAATCTTCAATAATAACTTTGAATAAGCTTGCGGCTTCATCTGAATCAGTACCTAATTCTATCTCATCAACTCCAACTATTGCATTTTTTACTTCAAAAAGCTTTGAAAATTCTAACATTCTACCAGCAAATGTGGAAATATCATTTTTAACACTTTGAGGATCATCTAAAACAGCATTTATAGATTTAAAATTACTTACAACTGTACTTTTATGAGCATTATATGGAAGTAAATATTTTGATAGAAAAATCGCACTTAAAATCGATTTTAGCATCATTGTTTTTCCACCTGCATTTACTCCTGTTATCATAATAACACTTTTTGAAAAATCAATAGAAATAGGTCTTGGACTACTTAAAGCTGGATGACAAAAATCAACAAGTCTGTTCTCATCTTTTTTAGAAGGTAAAATAAAATTTTTATCCCCTATTTTTGAGAAAAATATCCTAGCTTGATAGTGATCAAACTTATCAAACTCTTTATTTATAAACTTTAAAAAAAGTAGATTTTTTTCAAAAATATGAGAAATTTCTTTACAAAGTTTAAACAAAATCTCTTCTTGTTTGTTTTTTAAATCACTCTGTTTCTCTTTTAAATCACTAACACTATGTGGAATTACATAAAAGAATCCTGAATTAGACCTATCTATAACACTTCCACTAAGTATATGATTAAATCCTCCACGAACCAATAAACACTCTTGCTCATTTATAAAATGTACCTGCATATCTACTAAATAAGGCTTTATTTTTGATGAGTTTATAGTTTTATAAAGACTCTGCTTTATCTCTTCTTTATTTTTATAAATAGCTTGCTTTATATTGTCAAAATCTTCATCAACACCCTCTTTTAGATTTGCTTTATCATCAAAATATTCACAAATTTTTAAAATATCATTTGGAATAATGATTTTATCCATCCACTCAAAAAGTTTTCCTTCAAAATTAAATCTTTTTAGATATAAAAAATAGTTTATTATTTTTATAAACTCATAAATTTCATAAACTCTTAAAACACCTTGTTTTTGAAGATGCATTAACTGTGAATCAAGATTTTGTACACTTAAAGGTTGGTTTATATTATATTTTGAAAGTTCACTTATTATTTTATAGTGAATATTTATATCACCTTCTAATATTATAGATTTTTCTCTTGCAAAAAGTTTTGAAAAGTTTGTGATATATTCGTTTAAGTCTAGTTTTTTTATTAAATTTTCCATAGTTTGAATTGTATCAAAATAGCAATAAGGTTCTTATGAAAAATTTTATATTTTTATATTAAAACTATAGTAAAAACAGTAATACCTTTAATCTTTTTGATTAAATTTATTAAAATTATCAATCATATTTGAAGGTGTTGTAAATACTCTTTTAAATATATTTAAAGGGGCAGAAAATCCATCTTTAAATAAATTTGTAGTAAGAACTGGGTCGCTTAAATTTCCTGTTAATTGTATTTGCGTCTCAACTCTCTTTTTATCTCCCAGTAAAATATAATTTACAATTGGAATATATTCAAACACAGATGAATATGTTTTTAAAAATACTAAATTAAGCGTTGCATCTACCTCTTTTTTATTTAAATCTAAAACTCCTTTTCCTTCAAAATCCATACCATTTCCAACTGTGTGTAAATTTTTTATATCAATTAAATTTTTATCATTATCATATTCAAATTCAACTACACCCTCTTTTATTTTGTAAATTCCTAGTTTATTTAAGCCAAAAACAGCAGGAATAGCCAAAAGTGGATTTATAAAAGCTGGTGAACTTTCAACTAAAAACATAATATTATTTAAAATAGTAATATTTTTTAAACTACTATTCTCTACTATTAATTTTCCTTTTATACTTTTTGTAGTTCCATTTGCAAAAAGATTAACTTTTCCACCATCTATAATATTACTATTTGCAAAAGTATTTATAAATTTTTCATTTATCTTTGCTGCATATATATCTATATTATTGTTTTGATTTGTAAAACTTATTTTACTATCTTCAAATTCTAAATAGAAAAATTTTCTATCTTTATTTATATTTAACTCATAAAAATCTGCTAATATCTTATTTTTATTATTAATAACTATATTTGATTTTGTTCCAATAATACTTAAATTACCTATTTTCTCATGAATATCATTATATTTTGTATCATAAAAAATATCATATCCATCTAATTTTATAGTTGTTTGATTATCTCTTACTCTTAAAAAAATATCATCTTTTTTTGAGTTTATATCTAAAATATCATTTTTGTATTTTCCTAAAATATCAAGCTCTTTTAAATCTTGATTATCTTTTTTTATAGGTAAATCCAAATCAAATAAAGATGCATTAAAAGTTATTACATCTTTTTTTATATTAAAATTAGCACTTTTTATTTTATACTCTTGATTATCAAAAAATAGTTTAGAATTTTTTAAGTCTATATTTGTATCAAATTCTACTTTACTATTTTTACTGATATTCTCATCATAAAAAATATCATATCCATCCAAAAAAAGATCTATATTATCTTTAATATTTAACCTTATTGAGTTATCACTAGAAGATATTTGTACTCTATCTTTATTTATATTTCCATAAAAATCTAAACTATTTATCTCTTTATTATATTTTTTTATAGGAACAACAAACCCACTAACAAATCCATTGAAGTCTATATTATCTTTATTTATAATTTTTAAAGATATATTTCCACTATTTATACTATTTTGTTTTAAAATATCTGAATAATTATATATCTTTGAAATATCATTTAGATTTATAGTTAAAAACTTATCGTATTTTATAACTGTTTTTAAATCTTTTAGTTCAATATTTACATTTTTGCTAAAATCCATAAAAATATCACTATTTGCGTTTGTTATATTTAAAATTTTAGAATTTTTGCTATCTTTTACTAAAATCTTATTTATTTGTGAAGTTCCTTCTATTTTTAAACTATTTAAATCTAGTTTTAAATTTGCTTTTGCATCTACCATATCTTGATAAATAAAACTAGCATCATTTATATATAACAAATCATTTTCTAAAATAACTTTTGCACCATTTGTTTCAAAATCAAAACCAGATATAGAAATGTTTGATTTTTCTGCTATAAAAACTCCATTATAACTCATAGGCTTATCTTCTGCATAAGGGAAAGATAAAAGTAACTTAGCTTGCGTTTCTCCATTTTTTTGCAAAACGGGAACAACAATTCCATAGGCTTCTAAAATACCTAAAATATCTTTATCTAAAGATGTTTTAGCTTCTATATTAACCAAAACTAAACCACTATTCTCATTTGCAATATCTTTTATTGTTACAAAACTATTTTTAAGCTCTTTTTCTTTGTATATAGCATCTACTAAATCAAAATGTAAGGTACTATTTTTAAAATTTACATTAACTTTAGTTGTATTTATCTCTTCTAGACTATTTTCAAATCTTATTTTTGCATTTTCAATAACTGCATCACCTTGTAGGCTTTTTCCAATTATCTCATTTTTATTTAAATCAAATTCACCATAAAACCAATTTAGCTTAAAATCTCCAGTTACATTATCATACATCCAAAAGTTTGCAACTTCTGGTAAATCAAGATATTTCTTTAAGAAATGTAAGTTTTTAAAAAATTCACTTTTTATAAAAAAATTAACTCTATCTTTTGTGATATCAATATTTCCAGAAACTATTAAATCTTGATAATAAATATCTCCAAAATACTTTAACTCTTCATCAAAATAGTCAATTTTAGCTTTTCCTTTAAATAAAATGTTGTAATCTTTTAAATATAAATTATTAATATCTAACAAAACCTCTTTTGATAAAACATCTATTTTTGAATCAAGTAAAAAAAACTTATTTTCAACACTTAAAATATCTTTATTTAATACTATTTTAACTATATTATCGTTTATTGATAATTTTTCTATATCAATACTTTGAAACCATTTTAATACAAATGGTAAAATATCTAAATTCTTTTTTATATCTTCAATTGAGCTGTTTGTCATAGTTTTTTCTGATTTATACTCTATGTTTTCAATATTTAAAATGAGTTTTTTATCCAATTTCATATAAAATTGCGAAATTTTAAAATTTAATAACTGAAAAGAGCTGATTTTGATACCTGAAAATAGAAGAGAAAACATCACAAATAAGAGAGATAACGAGAGTAACAATACAAAAATTCTGATCTTTTTTAACACTTTATATCTATCCCTTATTTTTTGTATTGCTGTGCTTTACTATCTAAACTTACCAGTTGTTACAAATAAAATAATCTTTATTCCAAAAGGTAGTACGAGCAGTATTGTAACACACTTAAACAAAAATGGCTATGAAATGAATATAATAGATGAGATTATTTTAAAATCTAGGGGCTTCATTCAAAGTGGTTGGATTGATGTTGAACAAACAAGACTTACAAAAATGGATTTTTTAATAAAACTTCTTACTTCAAAAGCTGCTTTAAAAACAATTACGCTAATTCCAGGTGAAACTTCATACTTTTTTTTAAAAAAAATTGCAGAAGAATTTAATTTAGATGAAAATAAACTTCAAAAAATTTATGATGAACACGCATATAAATTAGATGGAAATATATTAGCAGATAGCTACTCTTTGCCTGTTGGAATGAGCGAAGAGTATATTTTATTTTATCTATTTTCTCAAACAAATAAAAAATATGAAGAGTTCTCAAAAAAAATATTTGGTAAATATGATAAAGAAAAATGGTTTAGATACATATCTTTAGCTTCAGTTATACAAAAAGAGGCAGCAACAACAAATGAAATGCCTATTATTGCAAGTGTTGTTCACAATAGATTAAAGAAAAATATGGCACTTCAAATGGATGGAACATTAAACTATGGAAAATATTCAAATAGTGTTGTGACAGCTGATAGAATTAGAAATGATGAAACTTCATATAATACTTACAAAAACAAAGGTTTACCAAAAGATCCAGTTTGTGCAGTTAGTTTAGATGCAATAAAAGCTGCAATTTTCCCTGTAAAAAGTAATTACTTATATTTTGTAAGAGATAACAAAACAGGTCTTCATAAGTTTTCAAATGATTATGAAACACATCAAGCAAATATTAATGCGAATATTGGAGTAGCAAAAACTTATACAAAAGTTAATGATAAACCAAACGATATAGATAATGAAGCTATTGATATAATGAAAAATGATATTTCAAATCAAAAAGCACCTTCAATAAAAGATTTGTTTAATAGTGTAAATTAAGATGTGAATATTTGAAACAATCAGATATTCACACACAAAAATATAACTAAATTCAATATCTTTAAATATAAATCTAGTTACAATCTCGCCATATCAAATTTAAAATTTAGGATGAAAAATGGCACAAATTATTTACACAAAAGTTGATGAGGCACCAGCACTTGCTACATACTCATTTTTACCAATTGTACAGGCTTTCACAAAAAGTTCTGGTATACAAATGGTTCAAAAAGATATTTCACTAGCTGGAAGAATTATTGCAGCTTTCCCTGAAAACTTAAAACCAGAGCAAAAAATTGGTGATGCTTTAGCTGAGCTTGGTGATATGACTCAAAATCCAGATGCAAATATTATTAAACTACCAAATATCTCTGCATCAATCCCTCAATTAAAAGCAGCTATTGCTGAACTTCAATCAAAAGGTTATAACATTCCAGATTATGACGCAAGTGAAGAAGTAAATGCAAAATATTCTAAAATCTTAGGGAGTGCTGTAAATCCAGTATTAAGAGAAGGAAACTCAGATAGAAGAGCTCCAAGTGCTGTTAAAAACTATGCAAAAAACAATCCACACAAAATGGGTGTTTGGGCAAAAGATTCTAAAACTGATGTTGCTCATATGGATTCAAATGATTTCTATGGTTCAGAAGTTTCAACTATATTAGAAAAAGAGGATAACTTTAAAATTTCTTTTGTTGGAAAAGATGGAAAAGAGACTGTTTTAAAAGCATCATTACCTTTAGAAGCAGGAGAAGTTGTTGATGCAACTAAACTTTCTGCAAAATCTTTACAAGAGTTCTATCAAAAAGGAATTGATGAAGCTAAAAAAAGAGATGTTTTATTATCACTTCACTTAAAAGCTACAATGATGAAGGTTTCTGATCCAATTATGTTTGGATTTGCTGTAAAAGTATATTTCAAAGATTTAATTGCAAAACATAGCGCAACTTTTGAAAAAATTGGAGTAAACTTTAACAACGGTTTAGGTGATTTATACTCAAAACTTGACCAAGTTGATGATGCTACTAGAGCACAAATTTTAGCTGATATTGATGCAGTGTATGCTTCTCAACCAAGACTTGCTATGGTAAACTCTGCAAAAGGTATAACAAATTTACATGTTCCATCTGATGTTATTATTGATGCATCTATGCCTGCTATGATTAGAGGTGGTGGAAAAATGTGGAATAAAGAGGATAAAGAAGAAGATACTCTAGCTATGATTCCTGATAGATGTTATGCTACAACTTACCAAATAATAATTGATGATTGTAAAAAAAATGGAGCACTTGATCCAAAAACTATGGGTTCAGTACCAAATGTTGGATTAATGGCTAAAAAAGCTGAAGAGTATGGAAGTCACGATAAAACTTTCCAAGCAAATGAAGATGGTAAAATAGTTGTAACAAATAAGGCTGGTGAGACTGTATTTAGTTTTGATGTTGATAATGGTGATATTTTTAGAATGTGCCAAACTAAAGATGAACCAATTAAAGATTGGGTAAAACTTGCAGTTAATAGAGCTAAACTATCAAATACTCCTGCAGTATTCTGGTTAGATAAAAATAGAGGTCATGATGCTAAAATGATTGAAAAAGTTGAAAAATACTTAAAAGATTATGATTTAACTGGTCTTGAAATATCTATTAAATCTCCTGATGATGCTATGCAATATTCACTTGACAGAATGAGAAAAGGTCTTGATACAATTTCTGTAACTGGAAATGTATTTAGAGATTATAATACAGATCTATTCCCAATTTTAGAGCTTGGAACAAGTGCAAAAATGTTATCAATTGTTCCACTTATGAATGGTGGAGGACTGTTTGAAACAGGTGCTGGAGGATCTGCTCCTAAACATGTTCAACAACTTCAAGAAGAGAACTATTTAAGATGGGATAGTTTAGGTGAATTTATGGCTCTTGCTGCTTCATTTGACCATTTAGCAAATACTCAAAATAATAAAAAAGCAGCTGTTTTAGCAAAAACTTTAGATAAAGCTACTGGAACTTTCCTAATCAATGACAAATCTCCAGCTAGAAAAATTGGAAGTATAGATAATAGAGGAAGTCATTTCTATCTTGCAATGTACTGGGCAGATGAGTTAGCAAAACAGAATGATGATGCTGAATTAAAAGCTGAATTTACTCCAATTGCAAAAGCAATGAATGAAAATGAAGCTCAAATTTTAAAAGAGCTTACTGAAGTTCAAGGAAAACCAGCAAATACAGGTGGTTACTACCTATTTGATGATGAATTAACTTCAAAAGTTATGAGACCTTCTGCAACTTTAAACAAAATTATTGGATAACTACTAAAAAGAGGATTTCCTCTTTTTAGTCTAAATTTAAAATCTTTCTTATGAAAACTCTTAATTTGCTCTTCAAATTTAAAAAGGCTCGATGTGAATAAAAAAACTGTTGGAATTATTGGTGTTGGAAATGTTGGTTCAAACTTAGCTTTTTGCCTAGCTACAAGCAATCTTTGTAAATCTATTTTACTAAAAGATATTAGAGAAGAATTTACACAAGCTATGGCTTTAGATATATCTCAAGCAGCAAAATCTAAAAATAGCGCTACAAAAGTTAAAGCTTGTATAAATAATAGTGATTTTAAAAACTGTGATATTGTAGTAATAACAGCTGGAATTGCAAGAAAACCAAATATGAGTAGAGAAGATTTAATATTTACAAATAAAAAAATATTAGAATCTATTTTTGATGAAGTGTTAGAAAACAATAAAAATGCTATTTTTATTATAGTTTCAAATCCTTTAGATGCAATGGTTTATGTAGCATTAAATAAGTCAAAGTTACCTAGAAATAAAGTTTTTGGTATGGCTGGTGTTTTAGACAGTGCAAGATTTAAACACTATATAGAAGAAAAATTAGATTTTGATTACACCAATATAGAAGCTATGGTTATAGGAGCACATTCAAATACAATGGTTCCTTTGATAAATCATGCAAAAGTTGATGGTAAAAAAGTCGTTGATATATTAAAATCTGAAGATATTGAATATATTTTAGAAAATACTAAAAATGGTGGAGCTAGAATTGTTAATTTATTAAAAACAGGTTCAGCTTATTTTGCACCTGCTTACTCTTGTTTTCTTATTTGTAGGGCTATAATAGAAGATACTAAAGAGACTTTTCCAACATCTGTTGTCCTTTTTGATGAATATGGTTATAATAATATTACTCTTGGAGTACCAACTATAATAGGTAAAAATGGTATTGAAGAGGTTATAGAGCTTGATTTGAGTGATGATGAAAAAGAAAATTTAAAATTATCTGCTCAAACTGTTGTAAGCAGTATTAATATTTTAAAGGATAATAAATGAAACAAACATTTGAAGTACATAATGTAAAATGTGGTGGTTGTGCAAATACTTTAACAAAATCTTTGAAAGATGATTTTGGTAGTGTTGAAGTTGATTTATCTGTAAATCCAAGAAAAATAACATTAGATATTGAAGATAATAAAATTGAAGAGTTAAAACTTAAATTAAGAAGTTTAGGATATCCACTAACAAATGATGAGTTAAGTGGTTTTGAAAAAGCAACTACAACTGCAAAAAGTTTTGTATCTTGTGCAATCGGTAAAATTGATGTTGCATTAAATAAATAAAAAAATTGACTAAAATCAATATATTTTAATCTTAGATTGCATATAATAATTTTATCTTATTTAAAAGGGAAATTAAATGAAAAAAATAGTTTTAGCAACAACAATATTAGCGGCAACTTTTGCATTTGCAAATCCTTATGCAAAATGTGTAGCATGTCATGGTGCAAATGGTGAAAAAGTGGCTTTAGGTAAGTCTAAAATAATCAAAGATATGACAAAAGAAGATTTTGTAGCATCTTTAAAAGGTTATCAAGATGGAACTTATGGTGGTGCTCAAAAAACTCTAATGGTTGGTCAAGTTAAAGGTATGGATGAAGCAACTATGAAACAGATTGCTGATTTAATAATTAAGTAATCTTTTTAATAAAGTAGCTAAAATATTTAGCTACTTTATACTCTTTTTTATATTTTCTAATATTTTTATAAGCTCGTTTTTCTCATTTATAAGTTCACTTATCAAAATATCTTTTTTATCTTTAAAATTATTTATATTTTTTTGTTCTAAAATTTTTCCCAAATATATTTTAAACTTTGATTCATCTTCTAAATAATCAATACCTAAGCATTCTGCAATAATTTGTGGTTTATCATTACCTAATGTGTTAGATAAAACTATTTTGTCTATCTTTTTTAGGCTATAAAAAATATTATTATCTACAATTTTTGGCTCTAAAAACTCTTTTTTCCAATAATTAGTAGCTTCTTTTTCAATAGTCGTTATATTTTTTAATATAATATCTTCAAATAAAACTTTATTTATAGATAATTTAAGCATTTATTCTTCCTAGAATCAAAGTGAAATGAATTTCAATTATAAAATGATACAATCCCATAAAAAATTTAAGGGACAAATATGTTAAAAACTTTTAAATATTTTACTACCATTTTAGCAATATCTTTTTTACTTACAGCTTGTAGTCAAAAAGTAGTTGTAGAAAAACCAACAATTTTAGAAGTAAAACAAGATAAAATTGTAGAACTATCGAAACAAGCAAATGATAAATCATTCAATCAAGAAGAACAAACAGATGAATATTTCTCTAAATATTTTAGACCTTGGAAACAATCAAAATTATCTTATAGTGAAATTGAGGCAAAATGGGGCTTTTCATATAAAAATAAAAAAGTATATTTAGAAAATCATAATCAAGCAACAAAAGAGTGGTTTGATAAAAAAATAGATAATGCAAATTTTGAAAACTACAATAAAGATATTAAAAAAGCAATTACACTAAAAAATACAAATGTAAGAGTATTGCCAACAAACTCACCAATGTTTTATAATCCTAGTTTACCAGGAGAAGGTTTTCCATTTGATTACAACCAAAATTCACTACTAAAAATAAATACTCCTTTGATAGTTTCTCACTTCTCAAAAGATAGAGCTTGGGCATTTGTTGAGTCACACTTTGTTGGTGGTTGGGTAGAGATAAATAACATTGCATTTGTAGATGATGATTTTATAAAAGATTTTACTACAAATGATTATTTTATAGCAACTAAAGAAAAATTTGCTATTTATGACCCTATTTTTAGAGAGTATGTGAAAGTTGGTACAATTTTTCCTAAAAAAGATAATAATTTTATAGTTGCAAAAGAAGATGATAATTTAAATGCAAAAATATCATATATTCAAATAGAAGAAGAGTTCATTGAAAAAATGCCATTATCTTATAATCACGAAAACCTTGCTAGAATTTTAAAGGAGTTTATAAATGAACCTTATGGTTGGGCTGGGCTTTTAAACAATAGAGATTGCTCTAGTTTTACTCAAGATTATTTTAGTGTATTTGGAAAATACCTTCACAGAAACTCAAAAGCACAAACAACAAATGGAAAGTATTTTGATATTTCACAACTAAATCTTGATGAAAAAAAAGAGTTTATAAGAAAAAATGGTATCCCTTTTTCTACTTTAGTATATTTAAAAGGACACATAATGTTGTATATAGGTCTTGAAAATAATGAACCTTTAGTTGTTCATAATGTTTGGAGTGTTAAATTAAAAGACAAAGAGGACAAAGAGTTTAGATATATAATAGGGAAAACAGCTATTACAACTCTAGAACCTGCAAAAGAGCAGGAAGGTTTTACTCAAGATAGTAATATCCTAAAAAAAGTTTTAGGAATAACTATTTTATAAACTATTTATTTTCTTCAAGTCTAATTAAAGGATTGAATAAAAGAGAATCTAAAACTTGATTCTTAAACTTCATATCCTCTAATTGTTTGCTTAAAAATGTATTTTCTTCATTTAGAGATATATAATGTGAATAAAGTCTATTTATATCTTTACTTGTATAATAAATATTATTGCTAACATAAATTTTTGGGATATACATAAAGAGTGCTAAAAATAGCATAATAATAACAAATCTTAATGAATTTTTTTCATTTAATTTAAACAAATCTAAATACCCTCAACTTTGCACTTCTACTTCTTGGATTTTGTTTTATCTCAAAATTTGTTGCAATTATAGGCTTTTTAGTAATAATTTTACCTAAAGCATGATTTTTCCCACATTCACATCTAAAAGCATCCTTAGGACAAATACAATTTTCGCTCCATTTTTTGAAATAGTTTTTTACAACTCTATCCTCTAAAGAGTGAAAAGAGATTATTGCAACTATACAATCTTTTAATTTTGCCTCTTCCATAGATTTAAATAATCTATCTAAAACACCTAACTCATCATTTACTTCAATTCTAATTGCTTGAAAAATCAAAGTAGCTGGATGAATTTTTCCTTTTGGAAGTTTATTATAAAAAAACTCTGCGAGCTCTTTTGCACTATAAAATGGTCTATTTTGAAGAATCAAAGATGCAATTTTTTTATATTCTCTAATTTCACCATACTCTTTAAAAATATTTTCAAGTTCTACTTGAGAGTATGAATTTATAACAGTTGAAGCATCTAAACTCTGATTTTGATTCATTCTCATATCTAGATTTTCTGAATTAAAACTAAAGCCTCTATCTAATTTATCAAGTTGCAAAGAAGATACTCCAATATCAGCCAAAACACCTCTTATTGGATAATTTTCAAATTTTTTAATAATATTTTCAAAATTTCCTTTGTTAAATTCGACTCTATTTTCAAAATCTTTTAATCTATTTTTACTAAAATTCAATGCCTCATCATCTTGATCATTGCAGATTAATTTTACACTACTATTTTGATTTAATAATCCACTACTATGTCCTGCATATCCTGTAGTACAATCAATAATATAACCTTTGTTTATATCTTTAAAACAATCTAAAACTTCATTATATAAAACAGGAACATGTGGTATATTTTGCAAATTTAGCCTTTTATTAAAATTGGTATATAATACCGAAAATATATTTAAGGCTTAAAATGTTGAATCAAGATACAGTAAAATTATTATCAGAATTATCTCTATCGATGTTTACAAAAAACTTTTTTGGAATTTTTCAAGGTGCAATCTCAGCCAAACTAGACCATGAACACTTTATGATAAATTCAAAAGATGCTGTTTTTGATAATTTAGATGATAAATCTTTTTGTACTTTAAATATGAATAAACCAGACTATAGATGGAATATTGCTAGTTTAGATGCATATACTCATTCAGCTATTTATACAAATATCCACGAAGCAAAATATATAGCATTTGGTATGCCAATTTATACTACAGCTTATACTTTAGGACATGATAATATAATTTTTGAAGACTATTTTGGAAAAATACTTTTTGGAGAAGTTCCAATATATAATCCAGGTGATTTATCAACTTGGAAAGAGAGAAGTGCTTTAGAGATTACAAAATCTATAAAAAATACAGACCATAACTTACTTGTTATTAAAGGTATCGGTACTTATATTTACGATAGAGATATTCATGAACTTGTAAAAAAAATAGCAATTTTGGAAAATTCTTGCAGACTTTTAAGTATAAAAAGCACTTTTAGATAATAGATATTATGAGATACTAAAACAATTAAAAAAAGCCTTTAATAGCACCCTTACACGCTAATTTACTTTTTTGATGTATCAAAATATTACTTTTGGTGTACTATTTTTTTGTACAAATTTGACACAATGTACACACTAAATTTTAACTCCATACTTTCTATTCATTTCTAAATAATGTTCAACAGTACCCTTCCCTAATCTAGTGTTATAATGTAACTTCCAATAAGCTGCTCTTTCTTCAATTGTTTTTGGAATTGGATCACCTTTTAACCAATAAAACAATCTTGCAAACAACAAAGCCAAATAACTGTTATATCTTAAATCATCCCACTCTACTAAACTTATATCAACCCCTAGCTCTTTTAAAATTTTATCTCTTGATTTCATATTTCTTTTTAAAATATCTTTAAAAGGTAGCTCATCAAATTGAGTTAATCCCATTCCAGCACCAACAGTCTTATCTTCAATTTTTCCAAGTCCAGTTTCAGCAACTGCTGTTTCAATAATCATTTGCATAGCAGTTCCATGCATTCCATAACCAATGCAATCACAGATTTTTTTAGCTTGTTTTACGATTGTTTCATCATCTATAAATCCATAGTTCATATTTCACCCTCTTTTAGATTTTCCCGTGGGAAATTTTTATTAATTTGTTTTTCACAAAAAGCGTTATATCTATCAATTTGGTTTTCATAAAAAGTCATTGCACTTTTTAACTCATTACATCTTGATAAAAATACTTCCTTATCTGACTCATCAACTACAAATTGAGTTTTATCATTTGAAATTTCTTTAGCTTCATTACACTGAAGAGGTTTTATTTCAGCTTTTTCAAGCTTATAGCAGACAACCTCTGGTTTAAAAACAATTGGTGGCTGTTTTGAGCTACATCCAGCAATAAAAAAACTAAAAATTAACAATAATAGGATTTCTTTTTTCATCTTTATTTA